>NZ_JAMZEE010000017.1:0-84688 GCF_024704895.1 Bacteroides muris (ex Fokt et al. 2023)
CAGGGACTTTTGCAGATTTAATCACTTGAAAATTAAATGTTTAACAGCATATATTTAATTTTTGTCATCTACTAAAGTCATTATTAGAAAAAGACGGTAATGAAGGAACTGATAGATAAATATAGAGACAACACATTGACGGCCGAGGAACTGCTTCGGCTGAGACAGCAAGTGAACAGCGCCACAGACAACGAACTGGAGCAGCAACTGCTGGATGATTGGAACCGCAAGGATATGAACGGCATAGCTGTGGATGACGAGTGCGTCGACCGGATGAAGCGGCAGATAGATCGACGGATAGGCCGTGGTCCGAAAACTTCCGAACGATGGCGCTTCACCGGATATACCTATATGCGTGTGGCCGTAGGCCTCCTGTTGCCCTTGCTGATGGCATACACCTTCTACCTGCGGCATGATAACAAACAGCTGAAAGCGAGTGAGGTGGTAGTGTCCGCCCATGCAGGAGAGCGTGCCAGCGTACTGTTGCCCGACGGAAGTCGGGTGACGCTTAACTCCATGTCGGCTTTATCCTACAGTCTTGGTACCTATAATCAAAAAGCACGGCACATTTATTTCAGTGGCGAAGGATACTTTGAGGTACGCCGTGATCCTCAATCACCGTTTATCATAGGTAGTTCCCATCTGCGGGTCGAAGTACTGGGTACTACTTTCAACCTTGCTGTTCGCTCCACCAGCAAGACAGCCGAATTGGCATTGGAAGAAGGCCGCGTGTTGCTTATCTCCACGCAAAAGAATGACAGCGTCTTTCTGAATCCTTCCGAGAAAGCCATTGTGGATCAACAAACGGGGAGCATTACCGTGGTGAAACCGTGTGACATCACCACGGCATCAGCCTGGATGCGTGGTGAACTGATATTCCGTAACTCGCCGCTGGCCGATATTCTGCACGCACTGGGCGAGACTTACCACCTGCGTTTCAAGGTAGAATGTCCGGAGTACGTGCATAATACTTTCACCGGTACTCTGCCCACCAAGGATTTGAACGAGGCACTGGAAATCATTGAGCTTTCCTACAACCTGAAAGCAAGCATCCGGAACAAAGAAGTGATTTTGGAGAAGAAATAGATATTTATATGTTGTACAACATATAAACGGATCGGTACTTTTTTTGTGTTTTCTTGTCTTTAGTTATGAAATCGGCCGATTTCATTTTTAAACTTAATCTGAAAAAAGTATTATGAACCAACATGCAAAGAAAAGATTCGTAGCATTCGTCTCATTCTGCCTGTTCTGCCTTGCCGGTCTTCCGCTGATGGCACAAGAGAACACAATAACAATTGATGTACGTAACGCTTCCCTGCGGCAAGTGTTTGATGTAATTGAAAAGCAAACCACTTATCGCTTTGCCTATCAGGACGTAGTGATAGATAACCGGAAAGATATCTCCCTTAGCAAGAAAGATGCTTCTGTGCCTGCTGTGCTCGACATCGCACTGAAGGGACGGGATATGACCTATACTATCGTTTCATCCAAGTCCATTGTAATCACTCCCAAACAAGTTGCTTCCGCACAGGCAAGCGTCCAACGCCAAGTGACCGGAACAGTGACCGATGCCAACGGCGAACCAATCATAGGCGCCAATGTCCTGGTAAAGGGCGAAAGCGGAAAGGGAGTCATCACCGACTATGATGGCAACTTTGCCATCACCGTTTCTTCTGACGCTGTGCTGGAGTTCAGCTATATAGGATATTCTACTATCGCTTTGCCCGTGAATGGCAAGTCTGCATTGACGGTAAAACTGAAAGAAGACCAACAGTTGTTGGATGAAGTGGTGGTAGTGGGTTACGGCTCGCAAGCAAAGGTCAATCTTACCGGAGCAGTGGCTTCCGTTTCGAACAAGGAGCTGACTGCACGTCCCATCACTTCCGTTAAAGCGGGCATACAGGGATTGGTTCCGGGACTCACCATTACCAACAGCCAGGGACGGCCGGGCGAAGACTCGAGCACCATGCGTATCCGAGGTACTGGAACGCTGAACAATGCTTCGCCCTACATCCTGATTGACGGTGTGGAAGGCGGATCCATGAATCAGCTGGACCCCAACGACATTGAGTCCATATCCGTGCTGAAAGACGCTGCCTCTGCTGCCATCTACGGTTCGAAGGCTGCCAATGGTGTTATCCTTATTACCACCAAGCGAGGTAAGACAGGACGTCCCGTGCTGTCCTACAACGGTTCGGTGGGATGGCAGCGTGCTACGGGGCATGTGGAACGCATGAACGCCGCTGACGCCGCCTCGTATTACAACCGTGCCCTCGAAGCCAGTGGCAAGAGCCCACGCTTTACGGACGAGGATATTGCACTCTTCCGCAATGGAAGTGACCCTTACGGGCATCCTGACACCGACTGGAACGAACTCGGGTATCAGGGAAGCGGATTCATGCACCAGCATAATGTGAACATCTCGGGGGGTAACGAAAGCGCGCAATACATGGCCTCGGTCGGATATCTGGGACAGGAGGGAATCATGCAACACAGCAACCGCCGACAGTTCAATCTGCGCACCAATCTCGACCTGAAACTGTCGGACAAGTTTACTGTACGCACCAATTTGGCCTACATCAACAACCGATATGACGACCCCACAAACTCCTATGTGGGCGGTGGTTCCGACCAAATCATACGCCAACTGAACCTCATTGCTCCTTGGATTCCCTATAAGAATGAAGATGGTTCTTACGGCACCATAGGTGATGGAAACCCTGTGGCATGGCTCGATCTGGACCAGGTGCTGACGCGCAAGACACAAAATTTTTCGGGCATCCTCTCGCTGGATTACCAGATATTGAAGGAACTGAAATTTACGGCTACGGGTGCATTTGTGTCGAATGTGCAGGTGACCAACGACTTTGTGAAAGATATACAGTACAATGAAAGCAAGTATCACGGACCCAATTCGCTTAAAGTGCGTCATTACCTGTGGAACCGTCCTTCGCTGGATCTTCTGTTGAATTACGCCAAGAACTTCGGCAAGCACAACCTCAAGGCGCTGGCAGGCTACAAGATTGAAAAGTACAATTATGATGAACTGAAAGCCGGGCGTCGGGATTTTCCGAATAATGACTTGACCGACATCAATGCCGGAACCTCGTCTACACAGACTAACGAAGGATTTACACGTGAACTGGCCATGATGTCCTACTTCGGGCGTATCAACTACGACTATGCCGGCAAGTACCTGTTCGAGGCCAATTTCCGTGCCGATGCCTCTTCACGCTTCAGCCCCGATAACCGCTGGGGATATTATCCCTCGCTCTCAGCCGGATGGCGCATTTCTGAAGAAAATTTCATGGAAGGCACACGCAACTGGCTGCAATCGCTCAAAATACGCGGTTCATGGGGACAATTAGGAAACCAGGACGCACTTGACGATTATTATCCATGGCTGGTGACCTACTCGTTGGGCAAAAATTATCCTTTCGGTGGCTCGCTGGAGTCGGGCATTGCACAGACAAATCAAAAACTGGAAACCATCTCGTGGGAGAAATCGACTACCTGGGGTATAGGTTTCGACTTGAGCCTGCTGGGTTGCATCGATTTGAACTTCGACTATTATGACCGTAAGACTACGGGTATCATCATGGACGTGCCGGTACCGGGTAGCTTCGGCCTCAGTGCCTACAAGGACAACGTGGGTGCTATGCGCAACCGGGGCGTAGAAATGACCTTGGGTTATCACAAAGAGTGGAACGACTGGACTTTCCGTGCCAATGGTAACATCGCTGTCAACCACAATGAGGTATTGAATCTGGGTGGGGTCAACGAGCAGATAGAATCAGACGGCTATCACATCAACCGGGTGGGCATGCCTTATCATGCTTTCTATGGCTATGTGGCCGACGGCCTGTTTAAGAGCCAGGAGGAAGCCGATGCCTATACCGAAAAATATGGCAACCCGTTCGGCTCGTCGAAAAAGTTCAAGGCAGGCGATGTGCGTTATCGTGATGTCGACGGTGACGGACGCCTTACCTCCAAGGATCGCGATGTCATCAGCTCCGAGCAGCCTAAGTTTACATTTGGCCTCAACCTGAGCGCTTCATGGAAAAGCCTTGATACTTCTGTCTTGCTGCAAGGTGCCTGTGGTGTGTCGCGCTATTTCAATGAAGAGGTGTTCGGAGCCTTCAGAGGCGATACCAGTCATCCGGCCACGGCTTGGTTCAATGCTTGGTCGCCCGAAACTCCGAACGGCACATTCCCCCGTATCGTAGAACCTGACTATACAGCCAGCTACCCCAATACTGTATCCTCGTTCTGGATATTCAAGACTAACTACCTGCGTTTCAAAAATATCCAGTTGGGCTACACCCTGCCTTCGCAATCTTTGGGGCGTTTCGGCATTTCGCGTGCACGTATCTACTATTCGGCCGAGAACCTGTTCAAAATAGATAATCTGCCGGTCAATATCGACCCGGAATCGCCCTCAGGCCGCGGTTCACACTATCCGCAAGTGGCCACTCATTCATTCGGTATCAATTTAACCTTTTAACAACAGACGCTTATGAAACCAAATAACTTTCTCCTGCCCATTCTGCTGGCAGGTGTTCTGATGACCTCGTGTGACGATTTCTTTGACACTGCTCCCAAAGATGCCTTGTCGCCGGCCACATTCTGGAAAACTGAAAGCGACGCTCAAAAGGCTGCGGTGGCTTGCTATGAAGATTGGGTCAGCCCGGCTACCGGCTCCTCGGAGGTGTTCTTTGCCGATTGCATGTCCGACATTTGCTACAGCTTCACAGGTTCGAGCAGTTACAAGTATGTGGGTAACGGTTCGGCTACACGTTCTAGCACAGTGAAATATTATGACTACTCCATTATACGACGTTGCAACACGTTCATGGCCAATATTGATAAGGTGCCTTTTACTGATTCCAAGGCGAAGGACAACTTGGTGGGGCAAGTGCGTACTATCCGTGCTTGGCGCTATTTTCAGATGAATTTCTGGTACGGAGGCGTTCCCTTGATTACGGGATTGCCCCAGCTGGCTGATGAAGCCAAACTGCCGCGCGATTCGGAAGAAACCGTCAAGAAGTTTGTTTATGACGAACTAGACCAAGCCATCCGTGAACTTGACGAGCGGCCTGCAGCCCGCGGACGCATTGCCCGCGGAACGGCTCTTGCCATCAAGATGCGTTCGGCACTTTACTGGGGCGATCTGGATCGCGCGCTCTCGGCTGCACGTGACATCCAAGGCTTGCATCTTTATGAAATTGAAAAGACCCTCAGCTACCAAGAATTGTTCAGCCTTCGCGGAAGAGATTCGAAAGAGATTATCTGTTCCATGCAGCACATCCCTACTACCGAACCTTTCGGTAATACCATCCGCCTCTTCAGCAACCAGGATGGCGGCTGGGCCTCCATGGTGCCTACGCAGAATCTGGTAGACATGTTCGAAATGGACAACGGTCTGATGCCCGGTGAACCGGGTTCGGGTTACGATCCCATACACCCCTTTGCGCACCGCGACCCGCGTCTGGCACAAATTATCATCTATCCCGGACGTGACTGGCTGGGAGCCAACGGACAGATGCGCGTGTACAATACATTGGATAAGACCATTGACGGAAAAGCAAACTCCGATTATATGGATGCAGGCAACAACGCCACACACACAGGCATGATTTGGGCCAAATATACCGTGCCCATCTCGCAATACTCTGCTTCGCTTTCCGATGACGAACTTTGTCCCATCCTCTTTCGTTATGCCGAAGTACTGCTTACCATTGCCGAAATCAATGTAGAGAAAGGTGAGAACACCGATGAAGTATTTGCTATCATTGACGAACTGCGTACGCGTGGTGGACACATTGCTGTAGACCGGAGCCGCTACGCCACCCAGGCCAAACTGCGTGAACTCGTGCGTCGCGAGCGCTGCATAGAGTTGGCAGGCGAGGGTCTGCGACGTGCCGACTTGGTGAGATGGAAAGATGAAAACGGCAAGATGTTGGCCGAAACACTGCTCAACAGTCCGCTCTACCGTATGGTAGGCACCGTAGATGCTTCCCATCCCGATCCGGCAATGCGTGCAGTCATCGAGTTGCCCACCGAGGAAAACCAGCGGTTACGCAAACTGGAAGACCGTTCTTTCTATCCTTATCAGCGCTATTTGCCCATCCATCAGGAACAATTGAACACCAATCCTAACTTGACACAAACCGAAGGCTATGATTGATAACGACATGAAACGATTCTTCTCTGACCTTACAAAGACTGTTTTCAGTCTCGTCTGCTTTGTCTGCCTGACGATGGCCGGACATGCGGCCGACCGCATCCGCATTCATCACGGACCTTATTTGCAGAATGTGAAAGAAACCGAAGCTACCTTTGTGTGGATGGCTAGCAAGCCCTCTGTAGGATGGGTGGAATTGGCCCCCGACGACGGCAGCAATTATTACAATAAAGAACGCCGCAAGTATTTTGATACGACCAACGGTGTGAAGAACACCTCGTTGCTTCATGTGGTAAAGGTGACCGGGCTTGAGCCCGGCACCGCCTACCGCTATCGTGTCTATGCCACCGAAGTGCTGGAACACAAGGGAGTGGAGGTGATATACGGTAAGACTGCCGCCCTTGATGTATATACCGCAAGGCCGCCCGTCTTCCGCACCCATGATGCCACGAAGCCCGAAACCTCTTTCGCCATCATCAACGACATTCATGGACGCACGGCTGATATTCCGGCTTTGCTGAATGCCGTCCACTGCCAGCAGAAAGACATGGTAATATTCAACGGTGATATGCTTACTCAATTGCGAAGTGAGGAAGAACTCTTCTCTGGGTTTATGGATGTTTCCATCGACCTGTTTGCAAAGCAGGTGCCCATGTATTATGCACGTGGCAATCACGAGACAAGGGGTCTGTTTGCCACCTCCTTTCAGCACTACTTCTCGCCCAAGGAGTCTCATTTGTATTACATGTTCCGCCAGGGTCCCGTATGCTTCCTCGTGCTTGATACCGGTGAGGATAAGCCTGACACGGATATCGAGTACAGCGGTATTACTGACTATGACAACTACCGTAACGAACAGGCCGAATGGCTGAAAGAAGCCGTACGCGCTCCCGAATTTCGCGATGCCAAGTTCCGGATTGTCATTGCACACATGCCCCCGCAACCTGTCAAGGGTCTGTGGCACGGGCCGCAAGAAGTACTTGATAAATTCGTGCCCATCCTCAACGAAGCGGGCATTGATGCCATGCTTTGCGGTCACCTGCACCGCTACCTGCACTGCAACCCCGACTCACAGGTGCGTTTCCCGGTGGTGGTCAATGCACACAATACGGTGATAGACGGGCAGACGAGCGGCGACCGGTTGCAGCTTGAAATACGCGACACTCAAGGAACTTTGGTTGACAGAATCCTGCTGGAACGGCACTAGGAAGAGTCGTTTCGGCACCCGAGCGGATGCCGGATATCGCAAGTGAATCTTGTTCGTTTCTTTCAGCTATAAACAGAGTCTTGGCATTCGTTTGCCGGGATTCTGTTCATGTAGCCGGGATTCATCTGCAATCTGAAAAATCGGTATCCCCAAAAACGAATGCCCCAATGAGCGAAACCGACCAGCAACATCTCCTATATACCTCTTTAAAATCTACTTTTTAGCTCCTTTATGTGTAATATAATCGTTTGTATATCAATATGATTATTTTTTTTGAATCTACTTTTACCTACTTATGACGTTTACTCTCTCTGTTTTTTCTTATTATAATAACATAATTTTGCCCAAGCAACACAAAAATAAGATATGGGCTGCGGCCGTTCAATCGGCACAGGCTTTTTAAAGAATGATTATGTTTTAAGAGGAAAATTAGATTTAGAAAAGTTTTTCAAACAGGTGTTGAAGAAGTTTTCCAGACAGGTAAAAAGAAAATAGGGATGATACGGAACCGGGTACGCTTGGTTCCTTTTCTTGCAGACTTCTTATAAAAATGAGACAATATCATGTATATGGATGGAATGAAATACATACAGCCGGAAAACCCTCGGAAAGGGGGGGGCTTCTTGCTGCTTCGCCGCTTCGTGCAGAGGAGAAAGGACGAGATGTTTTGCACTTTTTTAACAAACAAATTCGTCTTTTCTATAAAGAATTGTCTTACTTTTGCAAAAACACAATCATCAGGCACGAGATAAATCTTATTATAAAAATATCATAATCCATGAAAATAAAAGTTGGTTTGATAGGGTTCGGCAGAATGGGGCAGATGTATTGGGAAGAGATGCAGAAGAGCGGTCGGTGGGACATAGCTTACATCTGCGATACCGACCCTGCCTCTCGGGAACTGGCCGGAAACCTTTCTCCGTCATCCAGAATCATATCCGATGAACAAGAAATCTTTGACGATCAGAGTGTAGAAGCTGTTGGTCTTTTTGCATTGGCAAATTCCAGGAAAGAACAAATAGAGAAAGCCGTTCATAGTAGCAAACACATTCTTACGGAAAAACCCATTGCCGATACCATCGACAAAGAGTGGGAAATTGTGGACCTGATTGAGAAGTATGACAAAATTGCCGCTGTCAACCTCTACCTGCGCAATTCCTGGTATCACCAAGCTATGAAGCAATTCATTGCCGAAGGCGAGATTGGTGAACTGGCTATTCTGCGTATCTGCCATATGACTCCAGGATTAGCACCGGGTGAAGGACACGAGTACGAAGGCCCGGCTTATCACGATTGCGGCATGCATTACATAGATATTGCCCGTTGGTATGCCGGCAGTGAATATAAAAGTTGGCACGCACAAGGCATGCGCATGTGGGATTACAAAGACCCTTGGTGGGTGCAGTGCCACGGCACATTCGAGAACGGTATTGTGTTCGATGTCACACAGGGATTTGTCTATGGACAACTGTCTCAGAATCAGACACACAATGCCTATACGGATATAATCGGTACCAAAGGCATCGTGCGCATGACACACGACTTCCGTACTGCTATCGTAGAACTTCATGGCGTCAGTCGTACTCTTCGTCTGGAAAAACCCTTCGGTGGAAAGAATCTGGATAAACTGTGCAACCTCATGGCCGACTCCATCGAGAGCGGCAAGCGTGATCCCGGGTTGCCTCTGATGCGCGATTCGGCAGTAGCCTCTCAGTACGGATGGACATTTTTGGACGATGCTCGCTGCCATGACCTGCCCGGTATAGGCAATTTGCAGACACTGGAAGAAATCAGAGAGCGTCGCCGTCACATGAAGGATGGTTACGGGTTGCTTCGTCCGAAGAAGACCATTGTGTGAATCCGAAGTAAAAAATGTTTTTCAAAACACATAATATTAACCGATTTTAAAATCTAAAGAACCATGTCGAAATTTACAAGAAGAGAATTTCTTAAGACCGGAGGTTTAGCTTTGGCGGGACTTACCATTGCTCCGAGCAGCATTTTGGGTAAGAGCCACGGACACGTACCTCCCAGTGACCGTTTGAACATTGCTGCCGTAGGTATCGGTGGTATGGGACATACCAATATCAACCATGTGAAAGCTACGGAAAACATCGTGGCACTTTGTGACGTAGACTGGCGCTATGCGAAAGGTGTGTTCGATGAGCTTCCTAATGCGAAAAAGTATTGGGACTATCGTAAGATGTACGATGAAATGGGCAAGGATATCGATGCCGTTATCATCGCTACTGCCGACCATACACATGCCATCATCACAGCTGATGCCATGACGATGGGCAAACATGTATATTGCCAGAAACCGTTGACGCATTCCGTATATGAGTCCCGTCTGCTTACCCGATTGGCCGCTTCTACGGGGGTAGTTACCCAGATGGGTAACCAAGGTTCTTCGGACGAAGGCACCGACTTGGTATGCGAGTGGATATGGAACGGTGAAATCGGTGACGTGACGAAAGTGGAATGTGCTACTGACCGTCCCATCTGGCCGCAAGGATTGAATGTTCCTGAAAAGGAAGATCGCATTCCCAAAACCCTGAACTGGGATTTATTTACCGGTCCGGCCAAGATGAATCCATATAACGAGATTTATCATCCTTGGAACTGGCGCGGATGGTGGGATTATGGTACGGGTGCTTTGGGTGATATGGCTTGCCACATCCTGCACCAGCCGTTCAGAGCTTTGAAGTTGCTGTATCCTACTAAAGTGGAAGGTTCGTCTACATTATTGCTCAATGCCTGCGCTCCGCAAGCACAGCACGTGAAGCTGACTTTCCCTGCTCGTGAGAATATGCCGAAGGTAGCTATGCCTGAGGTGGAAGTACACTGGTACGACGGTGGCATGATGCCCGAACGTCCGAAAGGCTTCCCCGAAGGAAAGCAGCTGATGCAGAGCGGTGGCGGTCTGACCATTTTCCACGGAACGAAGGACACGCTGATTTGCGGTTGCTACGGACAGAACCCGTGGCTGCTCTCCGGCCGTGTGCCCAATGCACCGAAGGTTTGCCGCCGTGTGCCGAAGGCTATGAGTGGCGGTCATGAGATGGACTGGGTACGTGCTTGCAAGGAAAGTCCTTCCAGCCGCGTAATGCCTAAGTCAGACTTCTCTGAAGCAGGACCGATGAACGAAATGGTGGCAATGGGTGTATTGGCTGTTCGTCTGCAAGGTTTGAACAAGACATTGGAATGGGACGGTGCCAATATGCGCTTCACTAATATCGGTGATGATGAAACACTTCGTACGGTCATCAAGGACGGCTTTAAGATACACAACGGCCATCCGAGCTTCGACAAGACTTGGACAGATCCGGTAAATGCCAAAGCTTTTGCAGAAGAGCTCATCAAGCACAACTACCGCGAAGGCTGGAAGTTGCCCGATATGCCCAGATAAACATTAAAAAGAGCATCGGAACTAGGTTTCTGATGCTCATAAACGAATACTAATCATTTAATTTTTCAGATTATGAGGAAAATATATTATCCTTTGGCTTGTTGCCTTATTGGAGGCATGCTTGCCTCTTGCGGTGGCAGTGCAAAGAAATCGAACGCTACGGAAGAAGTCGTAGCTACTACTACTACAGTGTCCTACTCCAAGTCTCTGAAAGCCGACGAAACCGAAACCCTGGATTTGCCGGTAGACGCAGATGGTTACATCACTATCTTTGACGGAACAAGCTTCAACGGATGGCGCGGTTACGGTAAGGATAAGGTGCCTTCCCGTTGGATTATTGAGGACGGCTGCATCAAGTTCTGCGGAAGTGGTACAGGTGAAGGCCAGACAGGTGAGGGGGGCGACTTGATTTTTGCTCACAAGTTCAAAAATTTTGAGTTGGAACTGGAATGGAAGGTTTCCAAAGGTGGTAACTCCGGTATCTTCTATTTGGCTCAGGAGATTACTTCCAAGGATAATGACGGCAACGAAGTATTGGAACCCATCTATATCTCTGCTCCCGAATATCAGGTACTGGACAATGCCAACCATCCTGATGCCAAATTGGGCAAGGACAACAACCGCCAATCGGCTTCTCTTTATGATATGATTCCTGCTGTTCCGCAGAATGCAAATCCTTTCGGTGAATGGAACAAAGCCAAAATCATGGTATATAAAGGCACTGTGGTTCATGGTCAGAACGATGAGAATGTAGTGGAATATCACTTGTGGACCAAACAATGGACTGATATGTTGCAGGCTAGCAAATTCAGCGAAAAGAAGTGGCCCTTGGCCTTCGAATTGCTGAACAATTGCGGTGGTGAGAATCACGAAGGTTTCATCGGATTGCAAGATCATGGTGATGACGTATGGTTCCGCAACATCCGTGTAAAGGTTCTCGACTAATCCTTTTTTAAAGATAGTATTATGAGAATCAAACAGATGATGATTTTGCCAGCACTGTGCTTGTCCATGATGACTACAAGCTGTAGCACCCACAGCACGGAAACAATGCCGGAAACGACGAAAAAGGAAGTAGCCATACAGCTCTACTCTGTAAGAGACTTGGTGAAGGACGGTAGTAACCTCGACCGGATTCTGAAGGACCTGGCTGATATGGGCTATACCAGTGTGGAGGCCGCCAACTACAATGACGGTAAGTTCTACGGCAAGACTCCCCAAGAGTTCAAGCAGATGGTGGAAAAGAGCGGTATGACCGTGCTTTCTTCACACACTACCCGCGGGTTGTCGGACGAGGAACTGGCTTCGGGCAACTTTACGGAAGCCTTGAAATGGTGGGACCAGTGCATTACTGCCCATAAGGAGGCCGGTATGGAGTATATCGTAACTCCGTGGATGAACGTTCCCAAGACATTGAAAGACTTGCAGACCTACTGCGACTATTACAATGAAGTGGGCAAGCGCTGCCTGGCTGCCGGTCTGAAATATGGCTATCACAATCATGCCCATGAATTCCAGAAAGTGGAGGACAAGGAACTGATGCTGGACTACATGCTGCAACACACCAACCCCGAATATGTATTCTTCCAGATGGACGTTTACTGGGTAGTGCGCGGCCAGAACAGCCCGGTGGATTACTTCAACAAGTATCCCGGACGTTTCACCATGCTCCATATCAAGGATCACCGCGAGATAGGACAGAGTGGTATGGTAGGTTATGATGCTATCTTCAAGAATACGGATACTGCCGGTGTGCGCCACATCGTAGCTGAGATAGAGAAATACAGTTGCTCCGTAGAAGAGAGTGTGAAGCAGAGTCTTGACTACTTACTTGAGGCTCCTTTCGTGAAGGCATCGTATAGTAAATAAGACGCTATGGCTGAGGCTTGTTGATAAGCTGAAAGCCGATAGCTGTCTAGCAGGAGGGTGTGTCAAAACCCTCCTTTTAACAAAATCACCCTTGCTACAGATATCTGTGACAGGGGTGATTTTCATATTTTTGGTGTTTTGACACATCTCCTTTTTGTGGAGAGGTTTACTCTACATCACACCCGATTTTAGGGTGCAGGATGTTTCATTGCCTACCTCGTTTCTACTTGCTACAATAAAGTGGTGATATTGTGCATAAAGTGATGATTTTTATATCAGAAGATATATAGAGAGTGCATTCGGAGATGCGAAAAAGAATCGATGATATTTTAGACTCATTTATAGTAAAATGAACCTTAGTGGATAAATTATTTCCGTCCGAAGTCAGCGGGTATCTCCCCCCATTGATTCGTCTCCCATTTCAGGATGCGGGTGGTATAGGTATTTTCGCGCAACCACTTCTCCGCACGTTCTATCAGGCGGAAGAGCTCTTCGGTCTTGGCGTCGCGTGGCAGTTTGGTCTTGCATTTTTTCTGTTTTATCCAGTTGATGGCGTTCACGCTGTCACTGTAGATGGGCATGTCGAAGCCTTTTTGCTTCAGCAAGGCCAATCCGTGAACAATGGCCAGAAATTCTCCGATATTATTGGTACCGTACATCGGCCCGAAGTGAAAGATTTCCTGACGGCTGGCGACGTGTACTCCCCGGTACTCCATGGCACCGGGATTTCCGCTGCAGGCAGCATCTACAGCAAGGCTGTTTTCTGCGACGGCGGCGGGAAGGGGAGCGTCGGCGCCGGGAGTAGTCTTGGCAGGAGAGGGAGCCGACCGCTTGATGTACGCGTACGGCGAAGAGGCAAAGGCTTTTTCTGCTTCTTCACGTGTTTCGAACGATTTGTATTTCGCTCCTTGGTAGCCTTTGGTCTGCAGTTGGCAGTCCGTCCAAGAGGTGTAGATGCCCGGGCTGACTCCCGCCCATACGACGTAGTATTTTCTTTTCTTCATAACTGCGGACAAAGGTAAAAAAGAAAATCCGAACCACTTCCCTCTTTCATTTGTTTCTTTGTATGGCGGATAGAAAATGAATAAATGAAAATTTAAAAGAAAGTACAAAAATGAAGAGAACATTTGCAGAAGCTATGGCGCATCGCCGTAGTTATTACTCTATCGGCAGTGATTCGCCGGTGCTGGATGAAGAAGTAGTACACGTTATTCGTGAAGCCGTAAAGAATGTGCCTTCAGCTTTCAATTCACAGTCTACGAGAATTGTATTGCTGCTGGGCGACGAACATAAGAAATTGTGGAGCATCGTGAAGGAAACCTTGAAAGCGCGTATCTCCGCCGAGGCCTTTGCCAAGACGGAAGTTAAGATTGATGGCTGTTTTGCCGGCGGACACGGTACTGTCCTCTACTTTGAGGATACTTCTGTCGTCAAGAAGTTGCAGGAAGCGTTTCCTTCCTATAAAGATAATTTCCCTACTTGGTCACAGCATACCTCAGCCATGCATCAGTTTGCCATCTGGACTATGCTGGAAGACATGGGGTTGGGGGCCTCCCTGCAACACTACAATCCTTTGATTGACGACGAGGTACGCCGCATCTGGAACCTGCCCGGCGACTGGATGCTGATTGCACAGATGCCCTTCGGCACACCTACCGGTGAACCGGAAGAAAAGGAATTCGAAGATTTAAGCAATCGTATCAAAATTTTCCTCTGATACAGAGGCGTTTTCAGCTTGGAATTGCTACCTTTGCGGGAAACCTGTAATTCGTAGCGGATATGATACGTATTTTCTTGACTGGCTATATGGGAGCTGGTAAAACTACTTTAGGAAAGGCTTTTGCCTGCGAAATAAGTGTGCCGTTCATCGACTTGGACTGGTACATCGAAGAACGTTTTCACAAATCAATCCGTGAATTGTTCACCGAGCGGGGAGAAGCTTCTTTTCGTGAATTGGAGCGAAACATGCTGCATGAGGTAGGGGAATTTGAGGATGTCGTGGTCTCTACTGGCGGTGGTACTCCTTGCTTTTTTGACAATATGGAGTACATGAACGGTTGCGGACAGACTGTGTTCCTGGATGTGCATCCCGATATTCTATTCCGCCGGCTTCGGGTGGCGAAGCTGCAACGCCCCATCCTGCAAGGCAAGACGGACGAGGATTTGCGCACCTTTATTGTGGAGGCGTTGGATAAGCGTGCGCCTTTCTACTCGCAGGCCCGTTATCGCTTTGATGCCGGTTATCTGGAGAGCCGCGGCCAGATTGACGAATCTGTGCAACGGTTACGCCAACTTTTAGGACTTTAATTCCTTGTAAATGTGTATTCTTCGGCCCGAAGAGCTGGATATATTAGATTTATGTGTATTTTTGTCTCCCCCTTTATAAGACACACTATTGTGGGAAAATAGTAAATTGTAAATAGTCTAATAGTAAATGTACTGATGAGAAAATGGCGTATTGAAGATTCAGAAGAGCTGTACAACGTAACTGGTTGGGGCACTTCGTACTTTGGTATCAATGACAGAGGTCATGTTGTGGTGACACCGCGTAAGGATGGAGTTGCCGTCGATTTAAAAGAGTTGGTGGACGAGTTGCAGTTGCGTGATGTGGCGGCTCCGGTCTTGGTGCGTTTTCCCGATATTCTGGATAACCGCATCGAGAAGGTATCCTGCTGCTTCAGGCAGGCGGCTGACGAGTACGGATATAAAGGAGAGAACTTTATCATCTACCCCATTAAAGTGAATCAGATGCGTCCCGTGGTGGAAGAGATGATTAACCATGGGAAGAAGTTCAATCTGGGTCTGGAAGCGGGTTCAAAACCGGAGTTGCATGCTGTGATAGGGGTCAATACAGACCCGGGTTCCCTCGTGGTTTGTAACGGATATAAGGACGAGAGCTTCATTGAACTGGCACTGTTGGCACAGAAAATGGGCAAACGTATCTTTCTTGTCGTAGAGAAACTTAATGAGCTGAATCTTATTGCCAAGATGGCGAAGCAATTGAAGGTGAGACCCAATATAGGTATTCGCATTAAATTGGCTTCCAGCGGAAGTGGCAAATGGGAAGAAAGCGGAGGAGATGCCAGCAAGTTCGGACTGACATCCAGTGAACTGCTCGAAGCGCTGGACTTCTTGGAGAAGAAAGATATGAAGGACTGTCTGAAGCTGATACATTTCCATATCGGCAGTCAGATAACCAAGATACGTCGTATCAAGAATGCTTTGCGTGAAGCTTCGCAGTTCTTTGTGCAACTGAACAAGATGGGCTTCAACATTGAATTCGTGGATACCGGTGGTGGCATGGGGGTTGATTATGACGGTACACGTTCTTCAAGCAGCGAAAGCTCCGTTAACTATTCTATTCAGGAATATGTCAACGATGTGGTGTCGACCTTCGTCGACGCTGCCGACAAACACGGTTTTCCTCATCCCAATATCATTACTGAGACGGGACGTAGCTTGACTGCCCATCACTCTGTGCTTATCTTTGAAGTGCTGGAAACGGCTTCCCTGCCCGAAATGGACGACGATTGGGAACCGGGAGAGGATGCTCACGAACTGGTGAAGGAACTGTATGATATATGGGACAACTTGAGCCAGCGCAGCATGCTGGAACCTTGGCACGATGCGCAGCAGATACGCGAAGAGGCACTCGACCTTTTCAGCCATGGTATCGTCGACTTGAATACGCGTGCACAGATAGAGAAACTCTATTGGAGTATCTGCCGCGAAATCAACTCCATTGCCAGCGGCATGAAGCACTGCCCCGAGGAATTCCGCAAGTTGAGCAAGCTACTTGCCGACAAGTATTTCTGTAATTTTTCATTGTTCCAGTCGTTGCCCGACTCCTGGGCCATCGATCAGATGTTCCCCATCATGCCCATACAACGGCTGGACGAAAGACCCGACCGCGAGGCTACCTTGCAGGACATGACTTGCGACTCGGACGGTAAGATTGCCAATTTTGTCAGTTCGCGTGCCGATACGACCACCTTACCATTGCATTCGTTGCGTGACAAGGAGCACTACTATCTGGCGGTTTTCCTGGTAGGGGCTTATCAGGAGATTTTGGGAGATATGCACAATCTATTCGGTGATACGAATGCCGTACACGTGTCCGTCAATTCCAAAGGCTATACCATCGATCAGCTGATTGACGGCGAGACGGTGGCCGAGGTGCTGGACTACGTGCAATATAATCCTAAAAAACTGGTGCGTACGCTGGAAACATGGGTGACGCAATCCGTCAAGGAAGGGCGCATCTCTGTGGAAGAAGGAAAGGAATTTTTGTCTAATTACCGTTCCGGACTGTACGGATATACTTATTTGGAATAAAATGGAGAAACTGACTGTAATCAAAGTGGGTGGCAAAATTGTAGAAGAGGAAACCACCCTCTATAAGTTGTTGGATGACTTTGCAGCCATTGAGGGCTACAAGGTGCTGGTACACGGAGGCGGACGCTCGGCTACGAAGATTGCCGCCCGACTGGGCATTGAAAGCAAAATGATAAATGGCCGCCGCATCACTGATGCCGAAACGCTGAAAGTGGTGACAATGGTGTATGGCGGATTGGTGAATAAGAATATCGTTGCCGGTCTGCAGGCGCGCGGTGTCAATGCACTGGGTCTGACGGGGGCTGATATGGATGTGATTCGTTCCGTAAAACGTCCCGTAAAGGAGGTGGATTATGGGTTTGTAGGCGATGTGAGGCAGGTGAATGCCGCTTTCCTGGCAGACCTCATTCATAAAGGTGTGGTTCCCGTAATGGCTCCGTTGACGCACGATGGAGAGGGGCACATGCTGAATACGAATGCCGACACCATTGCCGGAGAGACTGCCAAGGCTTTGGCGGGCTTGTTCGACGTTACTTTGGTATTTTGTTTTGAGAAGAAGGGGGTACTGCGTGACGAGAACGACGATGATAGCGTGATTTCACAGATAACGCCGGAGGAATTCAAGCAATATGTGGCGGATGGGGTGATTCAAGGTGGTATGATTCCGAAATTGGAGAACTCTTTCGAGGCATTGAATGCCGGTGTGGCTGAAGTCGTAATCACTTTGGCATCAGCCATCAACGGGAATAGTGGAACCCGTATCCGAAAATAATTTAAAAAAAGTGGCAGTAGGCTGTAACTTTCTGAATACTTAACCGTCAATTTCTTAGAGATGCAAGAACTCAGCTTTCGCAATGACATTCTTCCGCTGAAGGACAAGCTCTTTCGGTTAGCCTTGAGAATTACGTTCGATAGGGCAGAGGCGGAGGACGTTGTGCAGGAAACGCTGATAAGAGCCTGGAACAAGCGTGACGAGTGGTCGCAGTTCGGTTCTATCGAAGCCTATTGCTTGACAGTGGCAAGAAATCTGGCGATAGACCGTAGCGAGCGAAAAGACTCCCGTACCTTGGAGTTGACACCCGAAATGGAGCAGGCTTCCGATGCATCGAGTCCTTACGAAAAGCTGGTGAACAAGGAACGGATGACGCTGATACATCGGCTGATGAACAAACTTCCTGAAAAACAGCGGCTGATTATGCAGCTTAGGGATATTGAAGGTAAGAGCTATAAAGAAATTGCAGCGGTTCTGAGCTTGACCGAGGAGCAGGTAAAAGTGAACCTCTTCAGGGCGCGGCAAAAAGTGAAACAAACGTTTATTGATATAGAAGGTTATGGACTCTAAATATATAGAACAACTCTTGGAGCGCTATTGGCAGTGCGAAACTTCTTTGGAAGATGAGATTGAATTGCGTGCTTTCTTTAACGGAAACGATGTTCCCGGGCACTTGCTTCGCTACAAGGACTTGTTCGTATATCAGCAACTGCAGCAGGAAGTGCATCTGGGTGAGGATTTTGATGCCCGGATGCTTGCCGAAGTGGAAGTTCCGGTGGTCAAGGCAAAGCGCCTGACATTGACCGCACGTTTCATGCCGCTGTTCAAAGCCGCCGCAGTAGTGGCAGTGGTCCTTTCGATGGGGAATGTGATGCAACATTCATTTTTCTCGGATGTGAAGGAAGTAGCCGCAGCCGATACTATCGGTAAACAGATTTCCGCACCGTCGGTAGCTCTCTCGGGAGATGTGTCCGTGTCTCATGAGAAGCAAGTGATGGACAGCTTGCATCGGGTGGAAGAGGAACAGGAAATCGAGGAATAGATATTTTCATTTGCTTTTAAAATAACATTTTCATTTGCTTTAAACATAATAGTTAGTGTACTTTATTAAAACAACTTGAGGCTGTGAAGTTTCAATTCTCTCAAAATCTTATAAAAACTAACTAAGATAGAAGGGACGCCGCGTGATGCAGCGTCCCTTTATTGTTTTTATATGTTCGATGTGGTTGAAGGTTGGGTGGAAGGACGTCTTGCTCCAATAAAAGAACGAAGGACTTCCTCGCAAGAGTCCTTCGTCATCTTTGTAGGTAATTATTTGAGAGAGAATTTAGTTTAGGCTTACAATCATTCTATATTTTCCAATGTTAGAGCTTATACAGTCCTTTTCTCGGATAGTCCAGTTCCGGATTACCTTTATAACCTACACTGCCGCTTCCGCTGGTACGCACTTTTAGGAAATCTGTGGCATGGCATTTGATGTCGCCTGAACCGGCAACACTGGCAGATGCTTTCTTGGCAACGAAATCAGAAGCAAACAAATCACCCGAACCTGCCACACTGTATTCTGCTTCTTGGGTGCTACCGCTTAGGATAGCGGTACCCGAACCTGCAATAGATGCTTTGGTGGAGTGGGCCGTTACGTTGTTCAACTTCATGTCACCGGAGCCTGCAACGGATACTTGGAGGTCATTGCAAGTGATATTGCTGCTGTTGATGTCTCCCGAGCCTGCGATGGAAATACTGAGGTCTGTACAAGAGATATTGTTTCCGCTGATGTCTCCCGAACCTGCCACGGAGATTTTAAGGTCGTCCGTTTTTAGCCCGTTTTTCAATTCCACGTCTCCTGAACCTGCCACGGCAATACCGTTCAGCTTTTCTGCGGAGACACGGACTTTCAGTTTGTCGTATGATACGTTGACATTCTTTTTGAAGCCGACGTAGAGGGTATTGTCCTTGACACGGATATCCAGCAAATCTACAATGTTGTCCGAGGTGTATACTTCCACTGTCGGTTTTCCGGACTTTTGCGTGTAGGTCACGTCGGGACTGCCGGCTACACTCAGTTTGGTGAAGTTGTCCACTTTTATGTCTTTGGTTACATAATTCTTGCTTGCCTTGACCGTTTTGCTGCCGAAGCTTCCGGAACGGTATGTGTGTTGTTGTGAACAAGCGGTTGTACAGAATGCCAATAAGGCGATTGCGATAAATGTTGTTAGAGTTTTCATATTCTTTTTTGCGATTCAATATTTATTAGTTAGACGTGAACTGCCTTGAAAAAGTTGCATGTAGAAATGCTTTTTTTTAAAGGACGTTCGGTCGTTATACTTTAATCAATCATTGTGCCATAAATTTAAATCTTTGATAACTAAAGAATAACTGTTTCTGCACAGTGTTCATTATCGGACATCCCGTCCGCTTTTGTCAAGTGTTTGCTTGCTTTTTCGGACGATTCTTTGTTCATTTGCAAAGTCTCTTCCCAGTTCCCCTCTATGGGAGAGGCTTTGATTTATGACAGTAAACCGTATTATAGAAGATAAAGAGCTTGGGTCTTTGTTTGTCAGGGTCAATGTCCGGGCACGGCGTCTCACTTTCCGTACAAAGGAGGACGGAATTTACGTGACTGTGCCTCCTCGGACTTCTCTTGCTGAAATAGAGAGTGCCATAGAGAAGCTTCGTCCGCGTCTGAAGGATGCCAGACAGAAGCTGGTCAGAAAGCTGATTGATTTGGATTACCGCATTGATACGGAGTTTTTTAAACTGACGTTGGTCAGCGGACAACGGGAACGGTTTCTGTCCCGTTCGGAATTGGGAGAAATGCAGATAATCTGTCCTCCTGATGCCGATTTCTCGGATGAGAATCTGCAGGCTTGGCTGCACAAGGTAATTGAAGAGGCTCTGCGCCGGAATGCAAAGATTATCCTTCCTCCCCGTCTGTATATGCTCTCCATGCAGCACAATCTGCCTTATAAAAGTGTGAAAATCAATTCCAGTAGCGGGCGTTGGGGAAGCTGTTCGGCACAAGGTAATATCAATCTTTCCTATTATCTGGTGCTTCTTCCCAAGCATCTTATAGACTACGTGCTACTGCACGAGCTGGCACATACCCGCGAGATGAATCATGGGGAGCGCTTCTGGGATTTGCTCGACCGGATGACCGGTGGAAAGGCACAAGCATTGAGAGCGGAGCTTCGGAAATATCAAACGAAAATAAATGGTTAGAGATTGATATGAGTGTATTACGGTAAGTAGTTCCTGCTTTACAGACAGTTGCATTGCAAAACTACTGCATGCCCTTTGCAGTGCAACTGTGCTTTGCTGTAGCACTGCAAAAGTTGTATAGTGCCTTTGCGGTGACTGTTGGTAAGTCGGAAAACTGCTTGTGGACTCCGAAGTATGAGAGCCGAATGCCTTACAGCTTTTTATCCCTAATTTTTTGCCAGCTGCTTCACCTCTTCCCCTTCCTTCTCGAACCGGTATTCTCCTCCTTTTTCGCTAAGCTCAAACAGGGAAAGCTTTTCGGTTGCATTGTTCACAATCATCAGTGCACTTTGTTCGGCAAAGCGTTTCACTTCGAGGATGAAAGGTTCTTCTGCCATGGTGCGGTTCACCAGCAGGCTGTCGTTAATGAATATGGAGATGGAGTCTCCGGCAAAGCCTTTCGTCAGTGTGATAGTGTATGTTTCGATGAAGTTGCGGTGGTCCGACTTCTGTTGCTGTAGCCTCATGCTCATATAGACAAAGATGACGACTACGAAAATTACTGCAAAGGCAAGGATGCCGTTTCCTACCATAAACTGTTTGTTGGTGTTAAGATGATGTGCCATATACGGTTGGTTTTAAGAGACACTGCAAATGTAATGAATAAAATTGAACCGGAGGATAAACATTTGAACAAATAGGAAAGAATGCTTTGAGGGCAATTCGCTAATATTGCGGTCGTAAAACAAATTGTTAAAGATACTATGAAACTGAATTTCATTTTTGGGCTCTTGTTTTCTGTAGTTGCATTGCAGATGAAAGGGGCTGGTGGAACCCCTGAAGGGCTTCCTCCGTTTGTTCGTTTTCCTGGGTTGGAGCAGGAAGTTTACATTACGCGTGATACATGCAAGAGTGTGGAGGGACGTTTCCCCGGCTTTTCCCCTTTTTTCGTGATTTATCCGGACAAGCCGTGCGATGCTTCCGAAGCGGCGGCATTGACGGACGAATTGGGCATTGCGTTCTATGCGCACACCTACTCGGGGACGGTTTGTGTGGTGAATCCCTTGGGAAAGGAGTATGATGCGGTGAAGGATTTGGAAGCTTATAAGAATTTCCTGAACAAGATGCGTGTTTTTACTAATCTGAAGATAATCGGTGTAGGTAAGGGAGCGACGTTTGTCAATAAGGCTATTGCCGCACATGCAGGTGCTGTTGCCGGTATCGTATCGCTGAATGGCCGACCGGCCAAGACGGTTGAGGGTGCCGCCCCCGTTCCTGCTTTTATTGCCGGAACACACAGTCGGCAGGTAGCGGCTACCTATATCTTGCAGAATCAGGCGGAACTGGTGCGGAAAGAAAACGGGTTGGCTTGTTATGTCAACCGGAAGGAGCCGTTACAGCAGGTTGTGGTAAGTGCAAACAAGTACATTTCCTTGAAAGAGGCTTTTGCAGAAGCCTGGAAGACATTGCTTTGCAAGAACTACCGTTTTAACAATTACGAACATACCTGGTACACGGGAGCTCAATTCGACCAATATGGTACGTATGAGCTGGAGCCGTATATCATGCCCGAAGATTGGGGAATCATTCGTCGTGTGATGAAGAAAGACCTTATCGGGACGGGCGATTTCCTATGGTATGAATTCCACCCGGAGGCTACCTTGAAGGCGGAAAAGGCTTCTGTGCCGTTGTTGCTTTTGCTGCATGGCAACAACAATGATCCGCGTACGCAGGCTGAGACATCCGGCTTCATTGAGCTGGCGGCCGAGGAGAACTTCATTGTTGCCGAACTGGAGTGGCAGGGCAACGGCTATGCTCCTATGGGGCTGGATGGCATCGAGCAGGTGGTGTATCATCTGTTGAAGACCTATCCGCAAATAGACCCTTCGCGGGTATATGCCGAAGGGCTTTCGGCAGGAGCCGCCACGGCTACGGGGCTCGGTATACGCAAGTCGCACGTGTTTGCCGCTGTGGGCGCCCAGTCGGCAGGGCTGACTCCAGACAGGTATATGTTCGGCTACAATGGTGAAGCGTTGATGAACGAGGCGATGCAGAAACGGGGCAGTGTGGAGACCGCTTATTTCTCTGTGACGGGTACGGACGACGAAGTTGTACCTTTTGTAAGCGAGAACAATTGGCGCACCAATGCCTTCTTCTGTGCCTGGACTGCCTATCAGACCATGAACGGCATGGAGGTGAGTAGCCGGCCTGACTTTTCGAAAGATGCCACCTTCGGCATGGCACTGAAGGACAGGGAAGTGATTTCCACCAACAAGCGCGTCACGATGGAAGCGGGAGTGCTTTACAAGGGAGACATTCCGCTGATTAAAGTCGTGGCTGTGAATGACTACGGTCATTGGAACTTCAAGCCTGATGCACGGTTGATGTGGGATTTCATGAAACAATTCTCCCGCGACCCGCGGACGAAGAAACTGGTTTATAACAAGCGATAATCGGCAACTTTTATCGGAAGTAATCTCTATGCAGGCCACGGCTCTTTCTTTTAAGGGAATTAGAGGGAGCCGTGGGTGCTGATAAGGGATGTACAAGGTTTATTGATACTCACTCGGATTTATGCCGAATTGCTTTTTAAAGCAGGTAGAGAAGTGGGGAAGGGTATTGAAGCCGGTCATGTCCGCTATTTCGGAAATGGTATAGGTTCCTTCCTTGATTAGTTCGGCTGCGCGGTTCAGTTTATAAGTTCTGAAGAAAACGCTTGGATTCTTGCCGGTTAACCCTTTCACCTTGTAGTAAAACTTGGTACGGGAAATTTTGAGTAATTCGGCCATCCGCGTGATGTCCAGTTCCGGATTATCCAGTTCATTTTCCATTAGTTTATACAGTTCTTGCATGAAGGCTTCGTCTTTTGGGGCAAGGGCAAGTTCCTTCATCCGGCTTGTCCGGGTATTGTTCATCAGGAAACTGCGTATTTTATCACGGTTCGTCAATAGTGATTCAATCAGGGCCAGTAAGTAAGCCGGTTCAAAAGGTTTGGGCACGTATGCGTCAGCTCCGGTATGCAATCCTTCTATCTGGTTTTCCACGGTGGATTTGGCAGTTACTAGAATGACGGGTATGTGACAGAATTGCAGGTTTGCTTTGATTTCTTTGCAAAGCTGGTAACCGTCTTTGTCCGGCATCAGTACATCGCTCAGTATCAAATCCGGAGCTTCGTCTACAATGGTCTGGAAGATGTTGGTGGAATTGAGCCGGCTGATGATGTGATAATGCGGGGTCAGCAGAATCTGCAGATAGTGCATGATGGCCGGGTCATCGTCTACTATGAGTATTGTTTTCGGACTTGTTTTACCTTCACGGGCAGCATCCGGTTCTATTTTCGCAGGTTCTATGGAAGTATTGTTCAGGAGTGTTTTTTTGCCATAGAACCGTTCCTCTTTTGTGTACGAGAAATCGTCTGCAGGAAGAATCAGGATAAACATGGCTCCGTTTCCTTCTTTTCGATTTGCTGCTTTCAGATGTCCGTGGTGCAACCGGGCAAGGCTACGGGCATAATAAAGCCCGATACCGGTTCCCAAATTGTAAGTCCCTTTGTCGTTTCTTATCTGATAGAACCGCTCAAAGATTTTTTCCAGCTGTTCTTCCGGAATATTTTCTCCGGTGTTAGTTACGGAAATCCGGATATATCGGGCGCTTTGGTCTTGTTCTGTCAGGCTGAAGAACTCTTCGGCTTCCTGACGCGTGACGATGGCGAACGAGATTTCTATTTCGCCTCCTATAGGAGTAAACTTCATGGCATTGGAAAGCAGATTGCTCAGTATTTTCTCTACTTTGTCTTCATCGACCCAATAGAGGATGTCGTGTTGTAATCCATGAATGCTTAGGGTTATATTCTTGCTTTGGGCATTGATGTTGAAGAAACTGATGATTCGTTTGATGGTGGAGGCGAGGTTGGTCTGTTGGACTTCCAGTCCCAGGTTGTCGTTGTCTAATTTGTTAAAATCAAGTAATTGGTTGACTAGCTGGAGCATTCGCAGAATACCGTTTTGCAGGACATTTAGTAGTTCCTGGTTGGGCACTGTATTGGTCGGGGCGGCACACAGTTGTCTGATGGAACCCAACATTGTGGTCAGTGGTGTCCGGAACTCGTGGGATATGTTTGTAAAATAGCTCATGTATGTTTTATTCATTTTCTGCTCTTGTGCTTTTTCCTGTTCGGCACGGCAGGCGGTTTCTTTTTCAATTCTTACGCGCCGCCAACTGTGTATAAGTGTACCTGATATTCCGATGATTACCAGGGCATAGGCGCATCTTGCCCACCAAGTATTCCAAAGAGCCGGTTTGACGATAATGCGCAGTCGTTTTTCTTCTCCGATTATGCTTTGGTCTTCATTGGTGATTTTTATTTTGAACATATAAGTTCCTGTGGGAAGGTTGGCATAATAAGCTTCCCGGTTGGTGTGTGCATCTATCCAGTAGCGGTCAATGCCTTCCAATTGGTAGTGATAGTGTATTCGTTCATATTCACTATAATCCAATGCGGCAAATGATATGCTGAAGCTGCTCTGACCATGTTTCAGGTGTACGTCCGGTTGATAGGAGAGGTCTTTGTCAATGATTGCATTCTTTCCGGGATATATAAGCTTGTTATGAATCTTCAGATTCTCGAAAGTGAGTGGAACATGGTATTTGAAAGGAGTTTCCATCGGATTGAAGAATGTCATTCCGTGAGTGCCGCCGAATACTAAGGTTCCGTTTGAAAGTCGGCAGGATGCACGGTCGTAGAATTGATTGCCGCCGATACCGTCAGTTGCATAGTAGTTGCTGATTTGATTGGTCTGGCGCTCATATTTACTTAATCCGTATAATGTGGATATCCATAGGTTCCCTTGTATATCTTCTTCGATGCTGCAAATCTCTGTGCAGCCAATGCCGGATATAGGAGATAATTTATGATTCTGCGAAGTATATCGTAAAAGCCCGTTATGGGAGGTCCCAATCCAGATATCTCCCTGGCTGTCTTCGTATAATACGGAAGGGATAAATTTAGAGCGGCGTATGCAGGCCAGGCTGTCCGTCCTTGAGATGTCCGGTATCCGGATTTTCCATGTATCGGGGTTTATTGAACGAATCTTGTTGCCAAAGGAAGCAATCCATACTTCTCCGTTGGAGAGAGGGTGTATGGTGGGGGTGAAGGTGAAAAATGACTGGGGGTAAAGTGATACGGGCGTGAATTCCTTTTCTCCTTTTTTCAGGGCATATATTGTCTGGCTGAAGCTGCCGGCCCATATTGTTCCGTTACGGTCTTGCGTTATGCACAGTACGGAAGGGACGGAGAAGATATCCGTTGCTTTTAATTGATTATATTCAAGCACACATTTTATGACCTGATTGGTATTGGTGGCAAGCCAGATGTGTCGGTCTTTGTCGTGATAGATGTGCCTGACAATTATATTTTCTGCGTTTCGTGCAGGTAGGATTCTGCTGATATTCACAGCCTCTATATGCCTGGTGTTCAGGTTGTAGACATACATTCCGTCTTTCAGGGTGGATATGTACAAGTTACAGGAGTCGGCATCGAGGGCTATGATGGATTTCTGATGGAAGAACGAGCGTAGATAGTTGTTGCTGTTGAAACGCTCCTTGTAATGATAGCGTACGGTATATCCTTGGTCCGACGAGCCTATCCACAGATTCTTGTGCGAGTCGGTGTACATGCATTTGACGCCATGTTGCGGGACTTCAAACGGAAATCCGTTTTCCTTTTCACGTATGACGGTGTTTTCTTTATGATTGTAAAGGAATGTATGCTTCTGTGTGCAGATTAGTAGGCTGTTCCTGTCGTACGGGTGTATATAGGTGATAGCGGCTTTCGATAAGATGGGATGATTACTTATTGCGTCGGGAGTCGTTTTGAATCTTTTGCTTTCGGTATCGAATATGAAGAGCCGGTTCTTGCTTGCCAGCCATAGGGAAGTGTGGTTGTGCATGTAAGAGTAGGTAATCTTCTGCGGCATGGGGATGGAATCTGTCAGTTGCATGTTTCGGGAGTCGTAGCATCGGATGGAGACGGGGTTGACGGCCCACAGACAGTTGTTGTTATCTATGTAGCAGGTCTGTTTATAGGTCTTGTCCGGGTCAAAGTTGATGAAAATACGGTTGAAAGTGTCTGTTTCAGGGTTATAGACGCAGAGATGTACCACCATGTTTAGGAAGATTTTTCCATCCTTGCTTTCTATGAACTGATGTCCGTTCCTATTGTTGTATGGTACGTTTATGGGTATCTGGCGGAAGTTGTCTTGGTCGGTATATCGGCATGTTCCGTCGGTTGTCGCTATCCATAAGCGTTTGCGTGAGTCCATGAAAATGTCCTGGATTCTGTCTCCGGGCAGTTGCAGTGAGTCGTTGGAACTGTAATATTGCCGGTATTCGTGGGCGTTGAATCTGTTCAGTCCGCGCGTGGTCCCTATCCAGATATAGCCTTGCGCGTCTTCTTGGAAATCCGTAATGTTTTGATTGGAGATGGTTGCCGAAATTCTATGAACGTCCAGCTTTTCCGCTTCTTCTTGGGCGGTTGCCGGTTTGCACGAAGACACGGCCGTTGCAGATAAAGCAATGAGGGAAAGGATGATTTTTTTCATATATGGAGCGTATTAGGATATGTTTCGCGGAAAGTGTTTTTTTACACTGAAGCAGACAAAAGTAGAAAGAAAATAAGTAGGTGATATTTGCTGTAACAGTGATTTTTCTGCCTGGATTATGTTGTAAGGCATGTTTTGAACATATTGATAATTTTTTGAACGTACAGGAAATGATATTTGAACATATAAGAAATGTTTTTGTATTTTCTCAATATCCTCTTGTTCCCTCTTTTGATAAAATTGTATCGAAAATCCTGCAATGAGTGAATGCAGCTTTTTTATTAACAAATCTAATTATTTAAGCATTATGGAAAACAATTTTAAAAGAAAGCTGATGGCATTCTGGCTATTCCTTTTGGTGGGAATACCTTATATGCTGGCGCAAAGTCCGATGATGGTATCGGGACGGATCACAGATGATTTGGGAGAACCGATGATTGGTGTGAGTGTACTTGAAAAGGGTACTTCCAACGGAGTGATTACGAATATGGAGGGAAATTATTCCTTAAAGGTAAAGCAAGGCGCCGTCATTGTCTATTCGTACATCGGATATGTGACACAGGAGCTGAAAGCCGTATCGGAGAGAATGAATGTGACGATGAAGGAAGACACCCGGACGCTGGATGAAGTGGTAGTGGTGGGCTATGGTGTGCAGAAGAAGAGTGACCTGACGGGTGCCATTTCTTCCGTCAAGGCGGAAGACATCCAGAACCGCTCCATCACCCGGGTGGAAGAAGCCCTGCAGGGCAAGACAGCCGGTGTGCAACTGATATCCACGACTTCGCAACCGGGCGCCTCGCCTACCATTCGTGTCCGTGGTTTCTCGTCGAATGGCACTTCCGACCCTCTCTATGTGGTAGATGGATTGATAGTATCCGACTTGAGTGCTGTGGATCCTAACAATATAAAAAGCATGGAAGTCCTGAAAGATGCCGCATCCGCTGCCATTTATGGTGCGCAGGCCGGTAATGGCGTGGTGCTTATTACCACAAAGAGCGGAAGCAAAGGCACCAGCAGCATTTCCTACGACTTTCAATATTCCATCAGTAGCCTGGCCCGACGTCCCAAGCTGATTAATTCGCAAGAAGCCTTATTGCAAAAGAAGGAGCAAGACCCTACTTTTACGGATGATAATATCCAGGAGCTTATTACCAGCGGCACATGGGACGGCGTATCGACTACCGATTGGTATGATGTGGCTTTTAATGCTTCACCATCCTCCCATCATACGGTCAACTTTCAGGGAGCGAATGACAAGGGCTCTTTCTTCCTGTCATTAAACAATCTGTATGACAATGGTATTCTTCGTGAAAACAAGGATACCTACAAGCGGCTTTCCGTCATGCTGAACGCCGACTATGACATTAAACCCTGGTTAAAGGTAGGTGTTACTGCCAATTATGCAAAATATACGCAGAAATCCATCAATGACGGCAGTGCGGGCAATTCATATTCCAGCATGATTGCTACCGTGATGACCATGGCTCCTTATTATGCGGACACTTATGCTGCCGATGCGCTTCCTAAGCAGATGGAGGCATTGATTGCCAATGGCTTTACTTTGCTGCGCAATGACAAGGGCGATTATTACAGCTGTCTGGGTTCCATGGAACAGATACATCCTATGGTAGCCATCCGCATGAGCGACAAGAAGAACTTCGGCAACAGTCTGATGGGAACGCTCTATGCCAACCTGACTCCTTTCAAAGGATTTGTGTTTACTACCCGACTGGGTTACAGAGAACTGAACGCAAACACTTATCAGTATAACAATCTCTATTACGGCTCGGCTTCCGCCAATAATAAGGATAAGAACGGGGCCAGCCGCTCCAACTCCTCCACTACTTATTACCAGTGGGAGAACTTTGTGAACTATAGTACGGATTTGTGGGACAAGCATCATGTGTCTGCCATGCTGGGTATGTCTTACAGCGAGAATAACTTCACTTACGTTTCTGCCGGTGTGGACAAGACAGCCAAGCACGATCCTTTGTATGCCGACGTTTCGTATCCTGCCGGAGATGCCGTGAAGAGTACCGCCGGTTACAATCTGATTAATCGCAAACTGTCCTATTTCGGCCGTCTGGCTTACGATTACCAAAACCGCTATATGCTGCAAGCGGCCATGCGTGCCGATGCCGCCGATACTTCCGTGCTTCCGGGCACCAATCGCTGGGGTTATTTCCCGTCGGTATCGGCCGGCTGGGTTATTTCCAACGAGCGCTTTTTCACGGAAAAGAACAATACCCCTTTGACATTCCTGAAATTGCGTGCCAGCTGGGGACAGAATGGAAGCACAAGCAATCTGAGTGGTTATAAGTATTCCAATTCCCTGGTGACTTCGGCTGCCGGATACTCTTTCAGCAATACGGCGATGAACTATGTCACTTCCGCCAAGCCTTCGCAGCTCTATAATCCTGACCTGAAGTGGGAAACCTCCGAACAGCTGGATTTGGGTATGGATCTGCGCGCTTTCAACGACCGCTTCTCGTTTGGTATGGACTGGTATAGGAAGAAGACGAAAGACTTGATCGTGTCCAACATTGTCATTCCTTATGAGGCGGGAAACTCGTCGGCTCCGATGAATGCCGGTAATGTGACGAATAAGGGCTTTGAATTTGAAGCCGGATGGAAAGACAAGGCCGGTGATTTCAGCTATTCTGTGACCGCCAATCTGGCCACTTTGAAGAACGAGGTTACTTATCTGGATCCGCATGTCAGCGGCGGACGCATAGAAGGCGCCACTACGATGGCTTCGAACGGTTCGTTCTCCGCATTCGAGGTAGGCTATCCGGTGTGGTATTTCAGAGGCTATCAGGTCGACCATCTGGACGACAAGGGGAATCCCGTATTCAGGGATAATACGGGCGACGGTACCATTGATGCCAGTGACAAGGCGATGATTGGCAAGCCGATGCCGGACTTCACGTATGGCATCACGTTGACTGCCAACTACAAGAATCTTGATTTCCTGATTTTCGGTAACGGTTCCGTGGGCAATGACGTGTTCATGTCCTACAGTTATAATTCGATATCCTATACGCTGAAGGAGATGTACGACCAGCGCTGGACGGCGGACGGGACTACTGGCCGTAAGTTTGCGCGGCCGCAGAATACGAATGCAGACAAGTATGGCCTGTCCGATGCCTATATCTTTGACGGCTCTTATTTCCGCATCAAGCAGATACAGCTGGGGTATACGTTGCCCCGGACGGTTACGAAGAAGTTCCTGGTCGACAAGCTGAGGATATATGCCTCGTTGGATAATTTCTTCTTGTTCACCAAGTATCCGGGACTCGACCCAGAGGTTTCCTCTACGGCTACCAGTGGTATGGGCGTGGATTACGGAAATTATCCCACGACGAAAAAGGTGGTGTTCGGTTTATCAGTTACATTTTGAATTATATAAAATAGAAGAAGTATGAAAAGAAAATATATCTTGTCCGGACTGTTGGCGTGTGCACTCACATTCTCCGCATGCGATGTCGATTTGCTGGATATTCCCCAGAAAGGTGTAGAGAATGAAGAGAATTATTATCAGACGGACGAACAGTGCGAGTCTGCCATCGCTGCCGTCTATGCGTCCTGGCGGAATGCTTATTCCGGGCGTGGTGAGAAAGCCTCGCAGTATGCCAACGGTTTCTTCCTGAAAAACTTCCTGGCCGATGATTTCAATTCGGGCGGTGCCCGCTCCGACCAGGTGTATGCGCAGGAGATATACGAGAGTGCGATAGTGCCCACGAACGGTTGGGTGGAAAACTATTATAAGAGGTTGTATGCCACGATTTATCTGGCCAATCTGGTGATTGAGCGGTTCGATGCCGGTGAAAGTGAAGTGAAGGCAAGAAACATTGCCGAGGCCAAGTTCTTCAGAGCCATCTGCTATTTCGAGCTGACCACTTTGTGGGGGACTCCTCCTTTGGTAGATAGGGTATTGAAAAATTCGGAAGAGTATAAGGTGCCCAACTCCACTGCCGGACAGCTGTGGAAATTCATGGAGACGGATCTTACGGAAGCTATAACTTCCGGGAAACTCACTTCGAAAGCGAGTCCGGAGGATAGGGACGGGGGAACCCGCGCCACGCTGGAGGCTGCCCGGTGCTTGCTGGGAAAGGTCTATCTGTATCAGGAGAAATATGCCGATGCCAAAAGTGAGTTGGAGAAGGTCATATCCTCCGGCAAATACGATTTGATAGCCGACGTCGGCACGTTCTATCATCCGGCCTCTGCAGGCTGCGAGGAGTATGTGCTGGAGTGTGTGCGCCATTACGACCCTTCCAACATGTATTCTCAGGAGGGCTGGTACGGCATCTTGGCCAATTGGGGATTCGGCTACGGCTTTATAGCCGGTCCGGAAGCGTCCATGCACTATAAGTTCAACACCACCAGCGGTTACAGCTATTTCAATCCGTCGAAGTCCTTGTATGATGCCTTTGTGGCCGAAGAGGGTGCTGACGGGTATCGTTTGAATGCTTGGATCAGAACCTGGGAGCAGGTGGTTGCCATGAACATTGCGGTGAACACGACGACCAATAAATATGCCAGCGAAGGCTATTTCCGTCTGAAATGGCTGGCAAGCACTGATGACGAATTTGTAGGGTACTGGTGTGGAAACCAGAGCAACACTCCGGTCATCAGATATGCGGATGTCTTGTTGATGGCTGCCGAGGCTTGCCTCCAGGCGGGCGACCAGGCCGGTGCCGACGAATATTTGGGCAGAGTGCGCGACAGGGCCCGTCTTCCCAGAAAGAGCCATGTGACGCTCTCCGATATAAAGCTGGAGCGCCGCCTGGAACTTGCCATGGAAGGCACACGCTTCCAGGACCTGAAGCGTTGGGGAGATGCTCCGGCGGTATTGGCGGATAAAGGGAAAAAGTTGCCGACCTTCCAGATTGTACCCGACCCGAATAATAATCTGACTACGGCGGCAGGCATCTACAACGCCCGTTATACGACCAAGATTACCTATGTCGACAATGAAAAGCCGTTGGCGGGTTGGACTCCCGGTCGCGACGAGTGGCTGCCGTTTCCAGAAAACGAGTTGGAAGTGAACGGCAACCTGAAACAGAATCCCGGTTATTGATTTATCCTGAGAAATTCGCAATTCGATTTAACTGTATAAAGAAGAGAAACATGAAAAGAAGTTTAGTGATGTTTGCCCTGCTGCTTGCTTGCATGCCCATAGGGGCGCAGACGGTATTCAAGAATGAAGAGGTGGAGGTTTCCTTGCTGAAAGAGAAGACTTGGGTGTTCTCCACTTGGGACCATACTACCATGTATCTGATAGAGGGCGAAGACAAGGCCGTACTGATTGATACCGGCACGCGTTGTGCGGATTTGGATAAGATTGTGGGACAGATAACCCCGAAACCGCTGGAAGTGATTGTCACCCACATGCACCCCGACCATGCCGGATGTATCAAGTATTTCGATAAAGTATGGATGCATCGGGCCGATACGGTGCTGGTGGCCCAGCATGCGGCGGATTATAAAGGAGAGTTCCTCTATATGGAAGAAGGACAGGTGTTCGACTTGGGCGGACGCAAGCTGGAAGTGGCATGGATGCCCGGACATACGCCCGGCTCGGTGGTACTCCTGGACAAGGCAAACGGAGACTGCTATTCGGGTGATGCGTTCGGTTCGGGCGAAGTATGGCTGCAGTGCGTGCCGATGTCTCCCGTCGCCACTTTCCATGAGTCGTGTTGCCGTATGGAAAAGCTCATGAAGGAAGGGGGCATCAAGGATATCTGGTGCGGACATTATCCTTATCTGAAATCCTCTTTGTCGCTGGCCTATATTCAGACGATGATACGTATTTCCCACAGACTGATGAATGGAGACCAGGAAGGCTCGGAACCTTATTCCAACTATTTCATCAAGATGCCTCCCACTGCGAGGAAGTTGTCCGAAGGCCGTGCGATGATTGTATATGATTCGACTAACATACCGGAAGCCCGGTAACCCGCAAGGCTATTCCTTTCTTATTTTAAGGCGTAGTCCTTGCATGCACGAGATGTGCATCTTATGTGTATTGAGATGTGCATCTCGTGCTGTTTGAGATGTGCATCTCGTGCATAGAAAGAGCGGTTGATAAAAGAATGAAGGTTATACCTTCACCCCTGAAAGGCATAACCCTCATGCAGCAGGCTAAGTAGCCCGTCCTTTTATTTGCCGTATTCGCTCGGACTTGCTCCGAACTGTTTCTTGAAGCTCTTCGAGAAGTGGGACAGCGTGCTGAACCCCGTCATGTCCGCAATTTCCGAGACGGTGTATTTTCCTTCCGTTATCAGTTCGGCGGCACGGTTCAGCTTGTAGGTCTTGAAGAAGGTGCTGGGATTCTCGCCGGTCAGTCCTTTTACTTTGTAGTAGAACTTGGTACGTGATATTCTCAGCAGCTCGGTCATGCGGGCAATGTCCAGTTCGGGGTTGGAAAGCTCGCTCTCCATCAGATGGTAGAGTTCGGTCATGAAGACGTTGTCTTGCGGGGAGAGGATGTTTTCTTCTATCTTGTCCGTCTGGGTGGCTCTGCCAAGCATGCTGCGTGCTTTTTCACGGTTCCTGAGCAATGACTTGACGAGTGCCAGCAGATAGGTAGGGTCGAAGGGTTTCGTCACGTAGGCGTCAGCTCCGGTATTCAGTCCTTCCACCTGGTTTTCCATCGTGGCTTTGGCCGTTACCAGAATCACCGGCAGGTGGCAAAGCTGCAGGTCTTCCTTTATTTCCCGGCAGAGTTGGTAACCGTCCTTTCCCGGCATTACCACATCGCTGATGATCAGGTCGGGAGCCTCCTCGCGCATGGCCTTCAGTGCGTCGTCGGCATTGAAGCGGCATATCACCTTATAGTGGGAGGAGAGGAGCATGCGCAGGTAGTGGGCCACTTCGGTATCGTCGTCCACCACCAGTACGGTGAATTGCTTTTCGTCGGTGCCGGCCTTGTCTCCGGCAAGCTGCGAGGCGGAGGCGAGCGGGAAGGCTTCCGACTGGTTGCTCTGTTCGGTAGTCCGTTCGTCCTCGGCATACACTGCGTCGTTGACGGGCAGTATGAAGGTGAATACGGCGCCGCTTCCTTCGTCGGGTTGCCGGGCCTTCAGTTGTCCGTGATGAAGTACGGCCAGACTGCGTGCGTAGTACAGACCGATGCCGGTTCCCCAGTTGTAGGTTCCTTCTGCCTGGTTTCCTATCTGGTAATAGCGTTCGAAGATTTTTTCTATCTTGTTTTCAGGGATGTTCTGTCCCGTATTGGCTACGGATACTTTGATGTATTGCGTGGCCCGCTCCTCTGGCGGCAGGCTGAAGGATTGCGAGGCATCGTCACGGCTTATCACGTCGAAGCTGACGTTGATTTTCCCGCCTTGGGGAGTGAACTTCAGGGCATTGGACATCAGGTTGTTGAAGATTTTCTCCACCTTGTCCTCGTCCAGCCACATCAGGAAGGTGTCTTCCAGCCCATGGGTGCTCAGGTCGATGCATTTGTCACCGGCATTTACTTGAAAGACGCTCACTTGCCGTTGCAGGCAGGCGATGACGTCGGTGCGTCTTACTTGCAGGCGCAGGGTGTCGTTCTCCAGTTTGTTGAAGTCCATCATCTGGTTGACGAGCCTTAGCATGCGGCTTACGCTGCGCTGTACGATGAGGAGCAGGTTTTTGTCCTCGCCTTCTATCCGGGAGCTGTTGCAGAGTTGCGTTACCGGTCCGGAAATCATGGTGAGGGGAGTACGGAATTCGTGTGAGATGTTGGCGAAGAAACTCATGTTCATTCGGTTCACCCGTTGTTCCTGCTCTTTTTCTTGTCGTGCACGCCGCGCGGCTCCTTTTTCCGCCCTGACGCGCAAAAGGGCACGCAGGAAGAGTAGGGCGAGGGTGGTTGCCGACAAGAAGTAGATGCAGTAGGCCCACCATGTGCGCCAGGGGGCGGGATAGACCTTGATGCGGATGGAGTTCTCGGCCTCCACGATGCTTTTGTCGTTGTTGGTGATTTTCACGTGGAACACATACTCGCCTGCGGGCAGGTTGGCGTAGTAGGCCTCGTGGTTGTTGCGGGCGTCTATCCAGTAGTTGTCGAAGCCCTCCAGATGGTATTGGTAGTGCACCCGTCCGTACTCGCTGTAGTTCAAGGCGGAGAAAGAGATACTGAAACTGTTCTGGTCGTGCTTCAGGTGTATGTCGGGGCAGTAGGAGAGGTGCTTGCCGATGGTTTCTCCGTGCAATTGCGGGCGTATCAGCTTGTTGTGTATCTTCAGGTCGCTGAACAGCAGCGGGATGTTGCGCTTTATGGGTACGTCGATGGGGTTGAAGAACGTAAGGCCGTGCGTGCCGCCGAAGACGAGCGTTCCGTCGGGCAGACGGCACGAGGCGCGGTCGTAGAACTGGTTTCCGCCTATGCCGTCGGCGGTGTAATAGTTGGTGAAGCGTCCGGCTGTCCGGTCATATTTGCTCAGTCCGTATTGGGTGCTTATCCAAAGGTTGCCTTGCCGGTCTTCCTCGATGCCCGATATGTCGAGGCAGGAGGTGCCGGGCATGGGTGTCATCCGGCCCGTTTCGGGATGGTAGCACATCAGGCCGTTGCTTACGGTGCCTATCCAGAGAATGCCGTATGTGTCTTTGTACAAGGCCGTGGGGACGAATACGGAGCGGCGGATGCAGGCTTTCCAGTCCTCCTCCGTGATGTCCACCGTGCCCGTTTCCAGGTTTTCGATGTCAATCTGCTTGATGGGTTGGTAGAAGCCCGTCACCATCAGCCGGCGGTTGTCCATCATCGCCACGCCGGGCACGAAGGTGAATCCTTCGAAGAGCTTCATCGCCTCGAATTCCTTCTTGCCGGGGCGCAGGGCATAGACGTTGACCGTGGCGGTGCCTATCCAGATGGTTCCGTCGGGCGACTGGGTGATGGACATGGGCAGGAAAATCCGGTGCCGTTCTTCTATCTTCAGTTGCCCGTCGGGCGTGTAGCGTGCCTTTAGCACTTCATTGTTGGTGATGGCCATCCACAGGTTGTTGTCGCTGTCCACCATCAGCTGGTTCGCGTAGATGGCTTTCTGTTTCTCTTGCTCGCAAAACGTTTCGGGGTCGATGTGCCTGATTTCGCTGCTCTTCGTGTCATACACGTAGATGCCGTCCATCAGGGTGGAAATCCACAGTTTGTTGTCTTTGCCGGCGCTTAGCGACACCACGGATTTGTTGTTCAGTTCGGAGCGCAGGTAGTTGTCGTTGTTGAACCGCTCCTTGTAGTGGTAGCACACGGTGTATCCTTGGTCTACGGAGCCTATCCACAGGTTCTGTTGCGAGTCGGTGAACATCCGGCTGATTCGGAAGCGGGGCATCTCAAAGGGAAATCCGTTCTCGTCTTGGCGGGTCACGCTGCCGGTGCCCGGGTTGTAGTAGAACATACCATGCCTGGCGGTGTTCAGCAGCAGGCCGTTGTTGCCGTAGGGGTGTATGTAGTCGATGTCGGCGTTGCACAGCGTGGTGTTCTGGGCGATGGGCGTCGGTAGCGGTTTGAAGCTGCGCGTGCGGGTGTCGAAGATATTGAGGGTGCGGTTGCCGGTTATCCACAACTCGTTATTGTGCAGATAAGAATAGTAGGGATATCCGCTGAGGGCGACCGTCTCTTTCAGTTGCAGGGTGGAGAGGTCGTAGCAGTAGAGGCTGACGGCAGTCATCACCCAGAGGTTGTTGTCGGGGGCGATGTGGCACTGGGCGTAGAAGGTATGTCCGGAGCTGATGTCAGGCAGTACGCAGATAATTTTTTCCGTTTCGGGGTGGTAGGCGTAGAGCTGGAAACCGGTGTTCAGGAAGATGCGCCCGTTGCGGTCTTCCAGGATTTGCCGTATGTTCTTGTTGTCGGCCTCGACGGGGATGATGCGGAAGTTGTCCTTGTCGGTATATAGACACACGCCGTTCACGGTGCCCACCCAGAAGCGGTTCTTCGAGTCGCGTAGCAGGTGCGTAATCTGGTTGTCGGGCAGTCCCAGCGAGTCGTCGGTGCAGAAGTACTGGTGGTAGTCGTGCACGTTGTATCTGTTCAGCCCGCGGAACGTGCCTATCCATATATGGCCTTGTGCGTCTTCGGCCATGGCGGTGACTTTCTGGTTGGAGAGGTCGTTGGCTATGACGGGGCTTTCAATCTCGGCATCCCGGTTTTCGGATATGGGTTCTTTGGCATCGCATGCCAGCAGGCACAGGGCAGACAACAGCATGCCCGCCGACAGGCGGAACAGTGTGCGGAGGATTTTCCGGTTAGACAAGGTCATATTAAGGGATTTTGAATGATGTGCGAAAATAAGGATAAAAAAATGAATATAAGTTGCTTTACAGCATGTTTTGAACAAAAGAACAAACATTTGAACGTATGGGCAAGCGCTTTTAAACTTCCGGGCAAATCCTTTTTACATGTCGGCCAGCCCTTCCGGTGCAATCGGCGTAATATTGCAACCGGAAAAAGTGAACGAGTTAACAAGGCTACAAGTGAACAAGGCTTTTCCTTGTAATCGCTTTAAAAAGCAAAATATAGGCCGAGGGCTGTTTATCCCTTCTTGTAGCCTTGTCAACTTGTTCACTAAAAGCAAGTCAAAGACAAATTATCAACTTAAAAAAACGGTATACAACCATGAAAAAGCAACCTTTATCTATGCTTGCGTTGGCCTTCCTGCTGATTCTCTCCTCTTGCGGACAGACAGCGGGCGTGAAGACCGCCGACGCGCAACAAGCTCCGGGCGAAATCATCGCCTCTTCCGAGACAGCCATCACCGAAACAGAGTCGGGCAAAGTGGGAGGATTCCTGCAAGACGGTATCTATATATATAAAGGTATTCCCTACGCCAAAGCAGAGCGCTTCATGCCGCCCCAGCCTGCCGACAAATGGGAAGGCGTGCGCAGTAGCCGCATGTTCGGTCCCACCTGTCCGCAGGGGAAGCGTGCCGGCTGGGGTGCCGACGAGCATGCCTTCGCCTTCCACTGGGACGACGGCTATCCCGGTGAAGACTGCCTGCGGGTCAATATCTGGACTCCGGGCCTGAACGATGGCAAGAAGCGTCCTGTCATGGTGTGGCTACACGGCGGCGGCTATGCGGCAGGCAGCGGGCAGGAACTTCCCTCCTACGACGGTTTCAACCTTGCCAAGAAAGGTGATGTGGTGGTAGTCACGCTCAACCACCGTCTCAACGTCCTCGGCTTCCTCGACCTTTCCGCCTACGGCGACAAATACGCCAAATCCGGCAATGCCGGCCTGCTCGACCTCGTGGCAGCACTTCAATGGGTAAACAAGAATATAGCCGCGTTTGGCGGTGACGCACAAAACGTAACGATTTTCGGACAGTCGGGCGGTGGCGGAAAGGTATCTACATTGCTTGCCACTCCGTCTGCCAAAGGGCTCTACCACAAGGCTATCGTTCAGAGCGGTTCCATGCTGCGCACGATGAATGCCAAGTACTCCCGTCGCATCGGTGCAGCCGTGATGGACGAGCTGGGACTGAAAGCCTCGCAGATAGACGAGTTGCAGAAGATGCCTTACGAACGGCTGCTTGCCGCCGGTGAGAAAGCCGTTGCCAAGGTGAAGGCCGAGGCCGAGAAAGAGGACGGCATATCCACCTTCATCTTCGGATGGGCGCCCACCGTGGACGGAGACGTGCTGCCCGCACAGCCCTTCGACCCGCAGGCGCCTGCACAGAGCAAGTACGTGCCCGTGATGATAGGGACTACCTTGCACGAGTTCACCATGAGCACCTACGTGCCCGCTTTCCGCACCATCACCAAAGAAAAAGCCGTGGAATTCCTGAAACAACGCTACGGTGACCGCACGGACGACTTTTTGGCTGCTTTCGCGAAGGCTTACCCCAACTACCGGCCCAAGGATTTGGTAGATGTGGATTTCGTATTCCGTCCCGGTGCGGTGGAGCAAGCCAGACTGAAAGCTGCGCAGCAGGGTGCTCCGGTCTATATGTACATGTTCGCCTGGGAATCTCCGGTGCTCGACGGCATGTTCCGCAGCACGCACTGCATGGAGATACCTTTCGCCTTCAACAATGCCGTGGTCCACGCCTCCATGACGGGCGGCGGCGCCGAAGCGCAGGCCCTGGCCGAGAAGATGAGCAGTGCCTGGCTGAACTTCGCCCGCACGGGCAATCCCAACGCAGAAGGCCTGCCTCAGTGGGATGCCTATACCGAAGAGGGAGGAGCCACGATGTTCTTCAACAACCGTTGCGAGGTGAAGCACCACCACGACAAGGAATTGCTGGAGGTGGTACGGGCGTTCCCTACACGGGGATTCTGAGGCTTTCCGACGCAGAACCGAATTGTTGGCTTTAAATAATAGAGCCGGTCCGGTGAACGGTTTCCCCATTCATCGGACTGACATTAAAACAACTCAATATTATGGCAAAAACATTTAGGTGCCTGGCAGCGGAAGCGGAAACGGTGGCTCCGGTGAGGACGGCGACCAGAACGAATATCCTTTGGGATAACCTGACGAGGGGGTGCGTTGCCCCGCTGACGAGGGGTGACGTTGCCTTGCGAAGGTAAAGAAACTGAAATATATCAAACTCAGGTTTATGAGATAAATAGTGCTACCTCACCAACAAACCCAGGTTATGATTTAGAAAACGTACATCATCCTCCTTATACAATAGTAGTCAATTACGGTTATCCATATACAATGAGATACGGTTGGTGTCAACCCTATTAATAACCATCGACTTGTAACCAATAATGTAACTATAAGTCTAATTTTAAACTAACTAAAATGAAACGAATCATGAATCAAGCAGCCCGAAAGAGACTTGCCGCTATGGCACTCTTTCTCTTAATCTGCCTTCCTTTCTCTCTGGCACAAGCCCAGACCGTGAAAGTGACCGGTAAGGTGACTGACAACCTGAATGAACCGATGATTGGTGTAAGTATCGTAGAGAAAGGTACTACCAACGGTTGTATTACCGATATTGACGGTAATTATACATTGAATGTAAATCAGGGAGCGACAATTATTTTCTCTTACATCGGCTACATAACCCAAGAGAAACAAGCCGTTGCCGGTGTGATGAACATTGTCTTGAAAGAAGACAGCGAGACGCTGGACGAAGTGGTGGTAGTAGGTTACGGTGTGCAGAAGAAAAGCTCTGTGACGGGTGCCATTTCGCAGGTGAAGGCCGAAGACATGCAAAACCGTACTATCAGTGATGCTTCACAAGCCTTGCAGGGTAAGACAGCCGGTGTGCAGTTGATTACGACTTCTGCCGCTCCGGGTTCCTCACCTACGGTACGTGTGCGCGGTTATTCGTCCAATGCGGCTTCCAGTCCGCTTTATGTGGTGGATGGCGTACGCATGAGCAGCATTGCCGGTATCGACCCCAATGACATTGCCAGTATGGAAGTGCTGAAAGATGCTGCTTCCGCTGCTATCTATGGTGCTGAGGCCGGTAACGGTGTTATCCTTATATCAACAAAGAAAGGTAAAGCCGGACAAGGAAAAATTACGTATGACTTCCAGCTTTCCACGCAATCCATTGCCCGTATGCCCAAGTTGCTTAATGCAGAAGAATACGTTGATTACATGTCGGAAAGCAGTGCTTTCGACCCCAATTTCATAAAAGCCAATTGGGATGGAAAGACCAGTACGGACTGGCTGGATATTGCCTTTGAAAATTCATTGATGATGAAGCATAACTTGGCTTTTGCCGGAGGTGGCGAGCAGGGCAATTATTATTTGTCGCTGACTTATCTGGACAATGACGGTATTGTAAAAGGGAAAGACGATGTTTACCAACGTATGACGGCTACCATTAATGCCGAATACAACATAAAGCCTTGGTTGAAGGTAGGTACGACAAACCAGATTGAGAAGTATAACACCCGTGGCGTATCTACGCAGAATGCGTATGGTAGCTTCCTGCAATCCGTTCTGATGATGGATCCCTTGACTCCTGATACTTACGCACCCGATAAATTGCCTGCCCACATGCAGAACGCTTTGAATCAGGGCAGCACATTGTTGCAGGACGAGAACGGCAATTATTATGCCTCTTCTCTTTTCTATGAAGGTGAAAACTACCATCCTACTGTGATGCGTAAGAATACCATCGGCCGTAACAGCGGATTCAATGTCAATGGTTCTATCTATGCGGATTTCACACCTATCAAAGGCTTTACCTTTACTTCTCGTTTCGGTTATCGTTTGGGAGGCACTCGCTCTGCCAACACAAGCCTGCCTTTCTATGGCAATTCGACCCAAAGACGTGACTATGTAAGTATCAATAGTCAGTCTGCTACAAGCATTTACTATCAGTGGGAAAACTTTGCCAATTATGTGAAGTCATTCAACGGTCATACCATCAATGCCATGTTGGGTATGTCGTTCCAGGAATCTTCTTACGACTATGTAAAGGGATCTCTCGATCCGGATGGTGAACATGCCGTACTTCAGAACAATCCGTTATTCTTTTATCTGAATTACGCTGCTTCCTCAGCAGTCAAAGGTCTGAATGGTGAAAAGACCCGTTCTGCCAAAATGTCTTACTTCGGTCGTGCAAGCTATGACTACATGGGTCGCTACATGGCGCAATTCTCCTTGCGTGCCGATGCAGCCGATATGTCGCAATTGCCTGTTACGAACCGTTGGGGTTACTTCCCCGCAGTCTCTTTGGGATGGACGGTTTCAGAAGAAAAGTTCTTTGAGCCTGTAAAGGAAAGTGTCAATAGCTTGAAGTTGCGTGCCAGCTGGGGACAGAACGGTAGCCTTTCCGCATTGAGCGGTTATGCCTATAGCACGGATATGGCTTCCAGCGGCATTTATCCGTTGACTGGCGGCAATGGCTTTACTACCGGAGTAAATCCTGCTTCATTGGGTAACGATGAATTGAAGTGGGAAACTTCCGAACAGATTGACTTTGGTTTGGATGCTCGCTTTTTGCGTGACCGCTTGACCTTCAGTGTGGACTATTATGAAAAGAAGACGAAAGATTTGTTGGTTTTAGATACAAAACCTTCTCTCAGTATCGGTGGAAAGACTTCTCCGATGAATGCCGGTAACGTAAGCAATAAAGGTTGGGAATTTGAACTGGGCTGGCGCGATAATATCAAGGATTTCAGCTACAGCATTCGTGCTAACCTGGCTACGTTGAAGAATGAAGTAACTTATCTTGACCCTTCGCAACCTCGTCTGAATGGAGCTTCTTTCCATACTTACCAGCTCAGTTTCTTTGAGAAGGGATATCCGGTGTACTATTTCCGTGGCTATCAGTTCAATGGTTTGGACGAGCAAGGCAATCCTACTTTCAAAGACCTTGATAACAGTGGCGGCCTCAACGAAGGTGACTTGACTTACATTGGCGATGCTATTCCTGACTTCACGTATGGTATAACCTTGACGGCAGCTTACAAGGGACTTGACCTGACAATATTCGGTACTGGTTCACAAGGTAACGATATTTTTCATTGTTACTATCGTCCCGATTATAAGACAAGTAACCGCCTGAAAGAGGTTTGGTATGATAATCATTGGTCTGCCAACAATCCAACCGGTACGAAGCCTTTGGCAAATGCCAACAATATAGACCAATACATTCAGTCGGATGCCATGGTTTATGATGCTTCTTTCTTCCGTATCAAGCAGATTCAGTTGGGTTATACTTTGCCGAAATCATTGTTGAAGAAAGTGTTTATCAATAACATGCGCCTTTATTGTTCACTCGATGATTTTATCACTTTCACTAAATATCCCGGTTTCGACCCAGAATCTTCAGCTAACGCTACTACAGGCATGGGTATTGATATGGGCGGTTATCCTGCTTCCAAGAAAGTGGTGCTTGGCTTCAATATAGAATTCTAACTTTTAAATTTAATGTATAAAACAATGAAAGCAACACATTATATATATGTACTTTTTGCAGCCTTGTTCACTTTGGTATGTGCCGGTTGTGAAGATCGCTTGAATATTGAAAAGCATGGTAGTTTGGGAGGTCCTGAAAATTACTACCAAACTGACGAGGAAGCTGAGGCTGCCGTGGCTTCTATGCTTATCTCTTGGCGTGATATGTATTCTAACTGGTTTTATGTAAAAAACTGTCTTTCTGACGATGCCTATACGGGCGGTGGCTCTCGTGGTGATAATGCTATGATGGAGCAGTTGAATGAATTTACGTTCTTTACGGATAACGGTTTGATTTCTGGTTTGTATTCCGGGCTTTATGCTGTGGTTTATAAAGCCAATCTGATTATAGAGAATGTCACAGGAGATTCATCGGTCATGAGACGTGCCGTAGCTGAGGCAAAATTCTATCGTGCATGGGCTTATTTTGAGTTGGTGACTTTGTGGGGGAATGCGCCTTTGGTGGATCACTTATTGGCTCCGTCTGAATATCATGTAAGCAACAGCACGCCTGAAGCTTTGTGGGCTTTTGTGGAACAGAATCTTGAAGAGGCTATTTCTTCAGGGGCTTTGCCTTCCAAAGCTAATGTGGACGATGCGGATGCTACTTCACGTGTTACGCTTGAAACTGCTAAAGCTTATCTTGGCAAAGCTTATCTTTTCCAAGGTAAATATTCTGATGCTGCTACTGTTTTGGACGAAGTCATTGATTCTAAGAAATATGAGTTATATCAAGGCAGCTTTGACATGTTGGGACATGCTGTGACTAACAATTGTAGTGAATCTATGCTTGAAGTGCAACGTCGCAAAAACAGCGAACAAGCTTGGAATCAGTTCGTTCAATTCTATATCATGTTGGGCTGGCGTACAAGTCACATGTCATACGGCCCCAAGGCATTGTTTGAAGAAGGCATTGCAATGGGTACTTATGGATTTTTCAATCCTACTAAGTCATTGTATGACGCTTTTGTTGAAAGAGAAGGCGTGGACGGTTATCGTCTGAAAAGTACGATGCGTACTTACGAACAAATGAATGAAGTGGAAATGGCTATCAATCCGGGTCTTTATTTAGTTGGTAACGAAGGTTATTTCTTTTGGAAAACCCGTCTTTTGGGCTCAGACAACATTATCGACCAAAGTTGGTTCCAAAGTCTTCAATATACTAACCTGCGTGTGATGCGTTATGCCGAAGTATTACTCATGGCCGCTGAGGCTCATGTAATGGGTGGTGGCTCTGCCGACAAGGCTGTGAAGTATATTAATGAAATCCGTACTCGTGCCAAGCTTGCCCCACTTTCTTCCGTGACATTGGATGATGTGAAGAAGGAGAAACGTCTGGAACTCTGTTTGGAGAGTGTCCGATTCCAGGATTTGGTTCGTTGGGGGGATGCAAAAGCTGTGTTAGGTGAACAAGGCAAGGCCATTCCAGCCTATGGCTACTTTGTCAAAATTGGTGCTGATGGCGAACCGGTTGTGGATGCAGACAAGAATCCGGTATTTGAATTCAGACTGGAACCGGAAAACGTAAAGAACTCTGTGTATGGTTTCCAAGACAAACACATGCTGTTGCCTATTCCTCATGCAGAATTGAATGTGAATCCCAATATCAAGCAAAATACAGGTTGGTAATCCTAATAAAACATGAAAAGATTCTTAACTCCCCTTTTCACCTTTTGCGTGGCGCTGGCTGTGAATGCACAGCCGGTGCCCACCACCGGTTCGCCCGTGCTGCGTGCCGACAACATCGACGAAGTGGTCAGCGCCCTGACCCTTGAAGAGAAAGTGCACCTCGTCATCGGTTGCGGCATGTCGATGGGCAGTGACTCCAAGTTCCCCGGTACCGCCGGACGTACCTACGACATTCCACGCCTGGGCATCCCATCGGCTTTCCTTGCCGACGGACCGCACCGCCTGGCGATGGCTTCCAAACGAGAGTTCGACAGCCGCACCTATCACGCCACCGAATTCCCCTCGAGCACCACGGTGGCAGCTACGTTCGATCCTGATGCTGCTTACCATGTAGGCCGGGCTCTGGGTACCGAAGTGAAAGACTACGGTATGGACGTGCTCCTCGCCCCCGGTGTCAACCTGATGCGTAACGCCCTCTGCGGACGAAACCACGAGTATTATGCCGAAGACCCCGTGCTGGTGGGCAAGATAGCCGCTGCCTACATCAACGGCATCCAGAGCGAAGGTACCGGCACCTGCCTGAAGCACTTCGCCGTGAACAACCAGGAAACCAACCGCAACAACAACGACTCCCGACTGACGCAGCGCCCCTTGCGCGAGCTTTATCTGAAATGCTTCGAGATAGCCGTCAAGGAGGCTCAGCCCTGGAGCGTGATGACCGCCTACAACAAGGTGAACGGCAAATACACCTGCGAAGACCGCGAACTGACCGAAGATATCCTCCGCAATGAATGGGGATTCAAGGGACTGGTGATGTCCGACTGGAATGCCGGAAAAGATGCCGTGACTTCCATCGCGGCAGGTAATGACATGTTGCAGCCGGGGCAGGAACGCCAGTACAACGCCATTCTGGAAGCCGTGAAGAACGGCACGCTGGATGAGGCGCTCCTCAACCTCAGCGTGAAGCGTGTGCTGGAGTTTGTGGTGAAGAGCCACACCTTTGCCGGTTACAATTATCCCAACGAGACCGACCTCAAAGCCCACGCGCAAGTGGACCGCCGGGTAGGTGCCGAGGGCATCGTGCTGCTGGATAACAAGAATGCGCTGCCTATGGCTGCCGGCATCAGGAAGGTAGCCCTTTACGGCACTACTTCTTACGACATGGTTCCTGCCGGTATGGGATTCGGCAGTACGGGCTTCGGATATTATACGGTCTCTATGGTAGAAGGCTTGCGCAATGCGGGCTATACGGTAGATAAGGATTTGCTGAACCGCTACAAGAAGCACATGGCCGACGAGCAGAAACGCCTCTTCCCCCACGGTCGTCCTCCTTTCGCGTTCACTCCGCTGCCCCGTGCCGAAGAGTTCCTGCCCACTGCCGAGGAACTGGCCGCGCAAGTGAAAGCCAACGACATCGCCGTGCTTACGCTGGGACGTGTCAGTGGTGAAGGCTGCGACCGCCGTGTGGAAGATTTCCTCTTGAAGGAGAACGAACTGGCTCTGATAAAGCAAGTGTCTGCCGCCTATCGTGCCGCAGGCAAGAAGCTGGTGGTGGTTCTCAACATCTGCAGCCCCGTGGAGACCGCTTCATGGAAAGAACTGGCAGATGCCTTGGTATGCGCTTTCCAGCCCGGGCAGGAAGTGGGCAACTGCATTGCCGACGTGTTGACGGGTAAGGTGAACCCCAGCGGCAAGCTGCCCATGACGTTTGCCGTGAAGTATGGCGACGCGCCGTCGGATGCCAATTTTCCCTTCGACTATGAGTTCAAGATGCCGTCGTTCGCCATGGGTACCGGCATGAACTTCAAGTCCGACAAGAAAGAGGAGAAGCCGAAAGAGCCAGAACGCAACGTCGATTTCACCCTCTACGAGGAGGGCATCTACGTGGGTTACCGTTACTTCGATACCTTCGGTAAAGAGGTGTCTTACCCCTTCGGCCACGGACTGAGCTATACCACCTTTGAATATGCGGTGGAAGAGGCTGCCATCGACGGTGACCGCTGCCGCATGAAAGTGAGCGTGAAGAACACCGGCAAGGTGGCAGGCCGTGAAGCCGTGCAGCTCTATGTCAAGGCTCCCGAGGGCGGCATGGACAAGCCCGCCAAGGAACTGAAAGCCTTCGGCAAGACCCGCCTGCTGAAACCCGGCGAGAGCCAGACCCTGACATTGGAGTGGAACGTGATGGACATGGCCTCCTTCAACGAGAAAAGCAGCTCTTGGGAGTTGGCCAAGGGTGAATATCAATGGATGGCTGCCGCCTCTTCGGCCGACGTGCGTTGCACCACGGTGCAGAAGGTGGCAAAGGCACGCAAGCAGAAAGTGCACGATGCCATGCGGGCACAAGTGCCGGTGGCTGTGCATCCCATGGTGAAGAGATGAGGTGTGCATATACATCACCTGAAAAAACTGATATATATCAATCCGTTTTAGAATGGAAAGCACTTATTTTGTAGTACATTTTTAAAATCTATGCCATGAAAAGATTGATACTTTCTCTTTTTGCCGTCTGCTCGTTGTGGATGGCAAATGCACAGAATCCTGCATGGGGACCACAAAGCAAGGTCGTGACCGACAGCATCTACAGCACGGTGCTGAAGACGCACCGCGCCTATACCATCTATCTGCCTCAGAGCTATGACAAGGAGGCAGACAGGAAGTATCCCATTCTCTACCTGCTGCACGGCATGTCGGGGGTGAATACCAGCTGGTTTACGGACCAGCGTGTGAAGGACGTGATGGACCAGTTGACGGCATCGGGCGAGGCGTGCGAGATGATTATCGTCAGCCCCAACGCCGGAGGCAATCCGGCCACGTGCTGGAACGGTTACTTCAACATGCCGGGATGGGCTTACGAGGATTTCTTCTACAAGGAGTTCATGCCCTATATCGAGAAGACCTACCGTGTGGTGGGCGACCGTCAGCATCGTGCCGTTGCGGGCCTTTCGATGGGTGGAGGCGGAACCACGAGCTACGCGCAGCGCTATCCCGACCTCTATTGTGCGGCATACGCCATGAGTGCCTTGATGAACATCCCCGTCAGTGGTGAGGTGGCGGGAAAAGACCCCGACCCCACAAACAAGATGGCTGTGCTGACCCGTTCGGTGCAGGAGCATAGTTGCATCAAGTATGTGCTGGAGGCTGATGAGGCCCGTAAAGCTGCTCTGCGCACCGTGCAGTGGTTTGTGGATTGCGGTGACGATGATTTCCTGCTCGACCGTAACATCGAGTTCTTCCAGGCGATGCGCAATGCCGGCATTCCTTGCCAGTTCCGCGTGCGCGACGGAGGGCACACCAGTGAATACTGGCATTCGGCATTGTATATGTGTTTGCCTTTTGTGAGCCGGTGCTTTGAGAGATAAGATTTATATAGGAGTGAGAAGCCGATAGTTTCGATAATGATGGGTTGTTATTGAGAAGTTATCATTGAAAAAGGTTTATTCATAACCGGGCTGTCGGCTTTGGCTCTTAATCCCGAAGGGTGATAATTCCCTTCAACGTCTTCCAGCTCCTTAAACAATTAAAATGATTATGAAGAAATTTACAGTTTTATTTGCCCTGTTGCTGATGTGTGCAATGACTTTTGCGCAGCAAGCCTTGTGGGGCGGTGCTCCGGTAGTTTCGCCGGAAATTCATGATGACAATACGGTCACTTTCCGCTTGAAGGCACCGAAAGCCGTGAAGGTGCAGTTGACGGGTGACTTCCTGCCGCCGCACACCATCCAGACACCGAGGGGCGAGTATGACGCTCCGGGTATCGTCGATATGAAGGAGGGCAAGGACGGTGTGTGGGAATATACCACTGCCGAACCGTTGAACCCCGAACTGTACGGCTATTCATTTTATGTGGATGGCCTGAAAATAATGGACCCCGGCAACGTCTATATGATTCGCGACGTGGCAACCGTGACGAATGTATTCATCATTGGCGGTGACCGTGCCGACCTCTACAAGGTGAACAAAGTGCCTCACGGAACAGTGAGACGTATGTGGTACAATAGTCCCACGCTGGGCATGGACCGCCGCCTGACGGTTTATACACCCGCCGGCTACGAGAACGGCAAGAAGCGTTATCCCGTCTTCTACCTGCTGCATGGCGCCGGAGGTGACGAAGAGGCATGGATTGCCTTGGGCCGTACTTCACAAATCCTGGATAACCTGATAGCGCAGGGCAAGGCCGAACCGATGATTGTAGTGATGACCAACGGCAATGCCTGGCAGGATGCCGCTCCCGGTGAATCGCCCAAAGGTTTCACTATCCCTTCCATGAGTCCGAAGGAACGTGCTTCCGCTCCGGAAGGAGGCTTCGAACTTTCTTTCCCGGAAATCGTGAAATTCGTGGAGAAGAACTTCCGCACATTGCCGAACAAGAAGCACCGTGCCATTGCAGGACTTTCGATGGGTGGCTTCCACTCTTGCAGCATCTCGAAGTACTATCCGGATATGTTCGACTATGTGGGCTTGTTCTCGGGTACTGCTTCCAGGAACGATAAATCTACTTGTCCGGTCTATACCGACTTCGAGGATAAACTGAAGATACAGTTTGCCAAGACTCCGGCACTCTATTTCATCGCTTGCGGTAACCGTGATTTTGTCTTCAAGGGGGTGACGGACTTCCGCAAACTGCTCGATGACAATGGCTGTAAGTATGAGTATCTGGAAACGGGCGAGGGACATATCTGGAGGAACTGGCGCATCTATCTGACGGAGTTCGTGCCGAAGTTGTTCAAGTGACCTCGTGCCGATTGATTCACCCTGCACTTTGCCAATCCGAAGTGCAGGATTATAGACAATCTGTTTAATAACAAAATAATAAACCCATTATGAAAAGAATTTCTATTTTATCAGCTCTGTTGCTGATGTGTGCGATGACTTTCGCGCAGCAAGCTCTCTGGGGAGGTGCCCCCGTGGTATCACCTGAGATACACGACAACAATACAGTAACCTTTCGCCTGAAAGCACCGAAAGCCGTGAAGGTGCAGGTGACCGGTGACTTCCTGCCCACGCAGAAAATCAAGACTCCCTTCGGCGAGTTCGACGGGCCGGGCGTGGCCGATTTGAAAGAGAACAAGGACGGTGTATGGGAATTCACTACTCCCGAACCACTGAAACCGGAACTCTACAGCTACACTTTCCTGGTAGATGGTCTGAAAATCAACGATCCCTCCAATGTTTATATGATTCGCGACGTGGCAAGCGTGACGAATGTGTTCATCATCGGCGGTGACGAGCGCATCGACCTCTACAAGGTGAATAAGGTTCCTCATGGAACAGTATCTAAGGTATGGTACAACAGCCCCACGCTGGGCATGGACCGTCGTTTGACTGTTTATACGCCTGCTGGATATGAGACAAGCGGCAAGCGCTACCCTGTCTTCTATCTGCTTCACGGTATGGGTGGCGACGAGAACGCATGGAGCGAACTGGGACGTACGGCACAGATTCTGGACAACCTCATCGCACAAGGCAAGGCTAAACCGATGATTGTGGTAATGACCAACGGCAATGCTGCATTGGAAGCAGCTCCGGGTGAATCTTCACTGGGTTTTGCCGCTCCCAGCATGAATCTGCCCAAGACGATGGAAGGTTCTTTCGAGACAGCTTTCCCCGACGTAGTGAAATTCATCGACAAGACTTACCGCACACAGGCTACAAAGAAGGGACGTGCCATTGCCGGTCTCTCTATGGGCGGTTACCACTCCATGCACATCTCCAAACAATACCCGGACATGTTCGACTACGTAGGTCTGTTCTCCGCTGCTATCATGCCCAACAAGGATGTGAAGTCTCCGATTTATGACAATCTTGAAGCCAAGCTGAAGACGCAGTTTGCCAAGAAGCCGGCACTCTATTACATCGCCATCGGTGACAAGGACTTCTTGTTCCAAGCCAACAACGACTACCGCAAGATGCTGGACGAAAAGGGTTACAAGTATGAATATTATGAAACTGGAGAAGGTCATATCTGGAAGAACTGGCGTATCTATCTGACAGAATTCGCACCGAAGATATTTAAATAAGTTATGAAGAAGAATATCATATCCATGGCAGCAGCAATGGCTGTCTTGTCGGCTTGCGGACCGAGTGTGCCGCAGCTTGGAAAGTCGTCTTTGGATGAGGTGATTGGCGCCATGACCTTGGAAGAAAAAGCGCATCTGGTAGTAGGTACCGGTATGGCAGGCTTCTCGGGTGACAGTGCTGTTATCGGTGCAACGAAAAAGCTGGTGCCGGGCGCGGCAGGAACCACATACCCGATTGAGCGCCTCGGCATCCCCGCCGTGGTGCTGGCTGATGGTCCCGCCGGACTGCGCATCGACCCCACCCGTGAGGGGGATTCGGCTACGTACTATTGTACTCATTTCCCTATCGGAACTTTGCTAGCCTCTACCTGGGACCAGGAATTGGTGGAAAGTGTAGGTCAGTCCATCGGTAACGAAGTGCTGGAATACGGTGCGGACGTGCTGTTGGCTCCGGCACTGAACATTCACCGTAACCCGCTTTGCGGACGTAACTTCGAGTATTATTCCGAAGACCCGGTGGTTTCGGGTAAGATTGCCGCCGCCTACGTACGTGGTGTGCAAAGCAACGGCGTGGGTACCAGCATCAAGCACTTTGCCGTGAACAACCAGGAAACCAACCGTATGGCTACGGATGCGCATGTATCTCCACGTGCCTTGCGCGAAATCTACCTGAAAGGATTCGAGATTGCCGTGAAGGAATCCGCTCCTTGGACCGTGATGTCCTCGTACAACTACCTGAACGGTGTCTACACTTCGGAAAACAAGGAGTTGCAGACAACGATGTTGCGCGACGAATGGGGCTTCAAGGGCATGGTGATGACCGACTGGTTTGGCGGCAAGGATGCCGTGGCACAGATGGTGGCAGGCAACGACATGTTGCAGCCCGGTTTGCCCAAGCAGTACGAAGCCATCGTGAAGGGTGTGCAGGATGGAGCGCTGGACGAAGCCATCCTCAATCAGAACGTGAAGCGCATCCTGGAAATGATTCTCCAGACTCCCCGTTTCAAGGGATATGAATACTCCAACAAGCCCGACTTGAAAGCACATGCCGCCGTTACTCGCCAGTCGGCGACGGAAGGTATGGTATTGCTGAAGAACGATAACGGTGCGCTGCCGCTGCCAGCTGATGTGAAGAACGTGGCACTCTTCGGTTGTACTTCCTACGACTTCATTGCCGGCGGTACAGGTTCGGGCAATGTGAACCGCGCTTATACCGTTTCGCTGCTGGACGGCTTGAAGAATGCCGGCTACGTGGTGGACGAAGCACTGAAGGACAGTTACGAGGCTTACCTGAAAGCTGAGAAAGAACGTCTCTCCAAAGTCAAGAAAGAATGGTTCATGCCCGATGAACGTCCCGCTGAGATGGTCGTGTCTGCACAGGTCATCCGCGAGCAGGCTGCTAAGGCCGATGTGGCACTGGTAACGCTGGGACGTACCTCCGGTGAATTCCTCGACCGTATGGTAGCAGACTTCAACCTCACCAAAGAGGAGCTGGACATGCTGAAAGCCGTGTCCGGTGCTTTCCATGCTGCCGGAAAGAAGGTAGTGGTGGTGCTCAACATCGGCGGGGTGATTGAAACCGCTTCCTGGAAATCTGTTCCCGATGCCATCCTTTGTGCATGGCAGGCAGGCCAGGAGGGAGGAAACAGTGTGGCCGACGTGCTGAGTGGCAAGGCTTCTCCTTCGGGCAAGCTGACAATGACCTTCCCGGTGAAGTTTGAAGATGCCGCTTCTTCCGCCAACTTCCCGATAGACATGCGCGTAAGCACCGACCTCGTGAACAAGGGCGAGAAGAAGAACGACGTGAAGAACGTGGACTATACCGATTACGAAGAGGACATATACGTAGGTTACCGCTACTTCGACACCTTCGGCAAGCAGGTTTCCTATCCTTTCGGTTACGGGCTTTCCTATACCACTTTTGCTTACGACAAGGCTGCTGTCAAGGCTGACAACGGAGTCTATACCGTATCTGTAGAAGTGAAGAACACCGGTAAGGTAGCAGGCAAGGAAGTAGTTCAGCTTTATGTATCTGCTCCCGATGCTGTTGCTGCCAACAAACCCGAAAAGGAACTGAAAGGCTTTGCCAAGACCAAGGAGCTGAAGCCGGGCGAAGCTACTATGGTGACGCTGACGGTGAATGCCGCCGACCTGGCTTCTTATGATGAGGCTGCATCGGCATGGGTGGTAGCTCCCGGAAACTACAAGTTCCTCGTCGGAGCTTCCTCACGCGACATCAAGGCTGTGCTGGATGCCGAAGTGGCTTCCGCAACGCAGAAGACGAACGACATCCTGAAACTCCAGGAACCGATGAGTCTCTTGAAGAGATGAGAGTAGGATTGTCTGAAAAGATAACAAATCATACCCTAAAAAACATCCTGTTGTATCCTTTGGTATGGCAGGATGTTCTTATCTTTGTACCCTGCACAAACAGGAAGTGCAACTATTATAAACCAATATCACAACCATGAACAAAAAGTTAATCTTATCTTTAGCCCTATCGGGGTTAGTACTTACCGCTACGGCGCAGACCACTGTTGCGCCTGCCATTCCAAGAGACGAGAAAATGGAACAGCAGATTGAGACTTTGCTGAAGAAGATGACGCTTGACGAGAAGGTCGGCCAGATGTGCGAACTCACCATCGACCTCCTGCAGAAACGCGTCAATCCCTTTGCCGGTCTCGACCCGAAGAACATTACGGTAAAGGACCTGCAGAAAATCGTCAAGAGATACAAGCTTGAAAAGGAATTCAAGCTGGGCAAGGAGATGCCTTCGCAGGACGTGATGATGAAGCTCTATATGCGCATCCAGAGCATTGAGAATGCCAAAGGCTTCCAATTGGACGAGGCGATGCTCGACTCTGTCATCGGAAAATACAAAGTCGGCTCCATCCTGAATGTTCCCAACGGCGTGGCGCAAACCAGAGAGAAGTGGCAGGAAATCATCAAACGCATTCAGGAAAAGTCCATGGAAGTGATGGGCATTCCTTGTGTGTACGGCGTGGACCAGATACACGGGACTACCTATACGCTGGGCGGTACTTTCTTCCCGCAGGGTGTCAATATGGGAGCTACTTTCAATCGCGAACTGACGCGTGAGGGCGCACGCATCTCTGCTTACGAGACAAAGGCGGGAAGCATCCCTTGGACGTATGCTCCGGTGACCGACCTCGGACGCAATCCGCGCTGGCCGCGTATGTGGGAAAACTACGGTGAGGACTGCTACGTAAATGCCGAAATGGGGCGCGAAGCCGTTATCGGCTTTCAGGGCGCGAATCCCAACCTGATTGGCACGGACAACGTGGCCGCTTGTATGAAGCATTATATGGGTTATGGCGTTCCTGTTTCCGGCAAGGACCGTACACCGTCCTCCATCACCGGGCAGGATATGCGCGAGAAGCATTTCGCTCCTTATCTGGAGATGGTGAAAGCTGGTGCCCTTTCTGTGATGGTGAACTCAGCCATGAACAACGGCCTGCCTTTCCATGCCAACTACGAACTCCTGACCAAGTGGCTGAAGGAAGACCTCAATTGGGACGGTATGATTGTGACCGACTGGGCGGACATAGACAACCTCTGGAAGCGCGACCACATTGCCAAAGACAAGAAGGAAGCCATCAAGCTCGCCATCAATGCCGGTATCGACATGTCCATGGACCCGTACGACTGGAAGTTCTGCCCGCTCCTCAAGCAGCTGGTAGAAGAAGGTGAAGTCCCCATGAGCCGTATAGACGATGCCGTGCGTCGCGTATTGCGCCTGAAGTACCGCCTCAATCTGTTTGAAAAGCCCTACTATGACTTGAAGGACTTTCCGTTGTTCGGCAGCGAGGAACATGCCGCCGCCGCACTCCGGGCTGCCGAAGAGTCCTTGGTGCTTCTGAAGAATACAGACGGCATATTGCCGTTGGCAAAAGGCAAGAAACTGCTGGTTACTGGTCCGAATGCCAACTCCATGCGTTGCCTCAATGGCGGATGGTCCTATTCTTGGCAGGGCGACAAGGCCGACGAGCATGCAGGTCAATATAACACTATCCTCGAGGCTTTCACCCATAAATTCGGTGCGGATAATATCATCTACGAAGCCGGTGTTACCTATAAGCAAGGTGGCAACTGGTGGGAAGAGAATGCTCCGGAGATAGAGAAAGCCGTAGCTGCCGCTGCCGCTGCCGACTGCATCGTGGCCTGCATCGGTGAGAACTCCTACTGCGAAACTCCGGGTAACCTGACGAACCTCTTCCTCTCCCAGAACCAGATTGACTTGGTGAAGGCTCTTGCCAAGACCGGCAAGCCCGTCATTCTGGTGCTGAACGAGGGCCGTCCTCGCCTGATAGCCGACATCGAGCCTTTGGCAAAGGCTGTTGTCAACACCATGCTTCCGGGAAACTACGGTGGCGATGCTTTGGCAAACCTTCTTGCCGGCGACGCCAACTTCAGCGGAAAGATGCCTTTCACTTATCCGAAGGAAATCAACTCGCTGATTACGTACGACTACAAACCGTGCGAACACATCGGCAAGCAGATGGAAGGCGCTTATAACTACGATGCGCAGGTGTCTGTACAGTGGGCGTTCGGTTACGGTTTGAGCTATACCACTTTTGCATACAGCAACCTCAAGGTGGATAAGTCAAGCTTTGCTGCCGATGATGTGCTTACGTTCACCGTTGATGTGAAGAATACCGGTAACCGTGTCGGCAAGGAAAGCGTTCTGCTCTTCAGCAGCGACCTCGTTGCCTCCCTTACTCCCGATACCCGCCGTCTTCGTGCTTTCGAAAAAGTGGAACTGAAACCGGGCGAGACAAAGACCGTGACGCTGAAACTGAAAGGCTCCGACCTTGCTTTCGTAGGTTATGACGGCAAGTGGATTCTGGAAAAAGGTGATTTCCGCATCCAGGCAGGCGACCAGACAGTGAACGTGGTTTGTACGGATACCAAGAAGTGGGAGACTCCGAACAAATAGCCGAAATTGTTTGTCATTGAAATAGGAAAACGCTGCTGATAGAATTGTCAGTGGCGTTTTTTGCTTATCTTTACCGCCTGACATCAAATATAATGATACTATGAGATTTTTTGCATCAATGACATCCAGTCTCGCCATGGCTCTGGCTATGGCATCTTGTTCGTCGTCGGACGTCAAAACGCCGGAGGCGATTCTGCCCATTCCCGAACTGAAACAAGTGGAGTGGCAGCAAATGGAGACGTATGCCTTCATCCATTTCGGCCTGAATACCTTCAACGACCGCGAGTGGGGGTACGGCGACTCCAATCCGGCCACCTTCAATCCGGCCCGGCTGGACTGCGAACAGTGGGCACGGACGCTGGTCAACTCCGGCATGAAGGGCGTCATCCTTACCGCCAAGCATCACGACGGATTCTGCCTCTGGCCGTTCCGGGGCACGGACTACAGCATCGCCCGTTCTCCTTACAAGGATGGAAAAGGCGATATCGTGCGCGAACTCTCCGATGCCTGCCGGAAGTACGGGCTGAAGTTTGCCGTATACCTCTCGCCGTGGGACAGAAACCGGGCCGATTACGGCACACCGGCCTATCTGGATTACTTCTACGCGCAGCTTCGCGACCTGCTGACCAACTACGGTGAAGTGTTCGAAGTCTGGTTCGACGGTGCCAATGGCGGTGACAGCTGGTATGGCGGTGCCAAAGACGTGCGTACCATCGACCGTAAGAATTACTACAACTATCCGCGCATCTACGAGATGCTGGACAGCATACAGCCGCAAGCGGTGATTTTCTCCGACGGAGGTCCCGGATGCCGCTGGGTGGGCAACGAGAAAGGCTTTGCCGGTGCCACCAACTGGTCGTTCCTGCGCCGGGGTGAAGTCTTTCCGGGTTACGACAAGAGTTACGAACTGCAATACGGCCATCCCGACGGTGACCAGTGGGTACCGGCAGAGTGTGACGTCTCCATCCGTCCGGGCTGGTTCTATCATCCCGAAGAGGACAACCGCGTGAAGACGCCCGAACAGCTGCTCGACCTCTACTACCGCAGCGTGGGACACAACGGTACTCTGTTGCTTAACTTCCCCGTAGACCGCAACGGGCTGATTCATCCCGTCGATTCCGCCAACGCAGTCCGCTTTTATCAGCTGGTACAGCAGGAACTGAAGACCAACCTGGTGGCGGGACTCACTCCGAAAGTCTCCAACGAGCGAGGTAGACAGTTCAAGGCCGCTGCCATGACCGACAGCGATTACGGGACCTATTGGGCTACCGAAGACGGTGTGCATGCCGCCGATGTGGAATTCGCCTTCGACACCCCCCGGCGCATGAACCGCATGCTCTTGCAAGAGTATATCCCGTTGGGGCAACGGGTGAAGTCGTTCGTGGTAGAATACAAGAATGAGCAGGGCGTATGGCTTCCCGTACGCCTGAACGAAGAGACCACCACCATCGGCTACAAGCGCTTGCTGCGTTTCGAGACGGTTAAGTCCGCAGCGCTCCGCATCCGCTTCACCGATTCCCGCGGACCGTTGTGCATCAGCAGCATAGGCGTATACGACGCGGGCGAAGGAGCCGACATCGCCTATGCCGTGCCTGCAGAGCAGCTGAAAAGCTTCTCTTTCAGCCTGCCCGACTTGCCGGAACAAAATTCTGTCCTTGCTTCCGACCGCAACGCGCAGACCACTCTCTTTGTAGAAGGCGACCGCCTGCTCATCGACCTGGGCGCCGAGCGTACCGTTTCCTCGTTCCATTTCCTGCCCGACCAGGCAGAACCCAACCGGGGACTTGTCGCCACTTACGAGCTGTCGGTGGGCATGGTGCCCGACCGAGTAAATCGTTTGGTGAAGAGCGGTGAGTTCTCCAACATCCGGAACAATCCGGTCATGCAGTCCGTCTACTTCACTCCGGTCAAGGCACGCTACCTCGTGCTGAAAGCCACCCGTATGGTAGTGCCCGGAGAGGCGATGGGGTTTGCCGAGATAGCCGTCCAGTGATAGCTTCTAAAATGGGAATGTTTTTTAGTAATATTGGATAAATAAATATGAAAATGAAGAAAGTTGTGTTGTGCTCGTTTATGTGCATTATGTTTTCGGCTTGTCAGCACGCTGTTAAAAGTAACTGAGAACTGTTTGATGAACAATATGAAAAAAATTTGAAGTCTTGTGTGAGGGTTATGATTGATAATGCCGATGTGGATTCTTTGCAAGCAGAGTCGATCTGCTCTTGTCTACTGAACAATTTGTTTCTTATTGATTCTAATTTTGTAAAGATGCCGGATGATAGTTTGACGTTGTTATTAGATATAAACAGAGAAAAATTAGAAAAAATGTGTAATAAGGGAACTGAATGAGTGGAGTGATGTTTCTGCCAGTTCCTATGGAAAAGGTCATACCTATAGCGTCTCAATTCGGACAATTTCGTCGGCACCTACGGAAGTGGGGCTCTGTCTATGTAGTGGAAATCGCTTTGCCTGAAGGATTGCGTACCAATTACGGTAAGCTGTTGCCTGCTTCGCGTGAGTTGAAGGGAACGGCGGATATTATTCTTGCCGATAGAAATGTATTGGAGAGATTGCTGGCGCCGTTGAGAAAGGTGGTGGAATATGAAGAGTAATATTTTGATTGTTTGAATCGTTAAAACTATCTTTTTTCTCCTAATATTTTGTAGTCGAACATATTATTTATATCTTTGCATGCGGAAACGGATGAAAGGTGGAGGGGCGATTAAGCTCCTCTTTTTTGTTCTTAATGGTTAATCTATGATAGAAAAGAAAACTGTTTGTCAGATTGTTGACGAGTGGCTGGAAGGAAAGGACTACTTCCTCGTGGAGGTGACAATCAGCCCGGATGACAAGATTGTGGTGGAAATAGACCACAAGGAAGGTGTTTGGATTGAGGACTGCGTGGAGCTGAGCCGCTACATCGAGTCTAAGTTGAACCGTGAGGATGAGGATTATGAGTTGGAAGTAGGCTCGGCCGGCATCGGGCAGCCATTCAAGGTACTGCAGCAGTACATGAACCACATCGGCAAGGAAGTGGAAGTGCTGACAAAGGACGGATGCAAGTTCTGCGGCGTGCTGAAGGAAGCCGACAAACGGCATTTCGTCGTTACCATCCAGAAGAAAGTGAAAGAAGAAGGTGCCAAGCGTCCCAAGATGGTGGATGAGGACTTGGACTTTGCGTATGAAGAGATAAAATATACTAAATACTTAATCAGTTTTAAATAAGACTATGGCCAAAAAAGTAGAAACTGTCAGCTTGATAGATACATTCTCGGAATTTAAGGAACTGAAGAACATCGACAGGACCACGATGGTAAGCGTACTCGAGGAGTCGTTCCGTAGTGTGATTGCGAAAATGTTCGGTACCGATGAGAATTACGACGTAATTGTAAACCCGGACAAGGGTGACTTCGAAATATGGCGTAACCGTGAGGTAGTGGCGGACGAAGATCTGGAAAATCCGAATCTGCAGATTGCATTGACCGAGGCACAGAAGATTGATGCTTCGTATGAGGTGGGCGAGGAAGTGACGGATGAAGTTATCTTCGCGAACTTTGGTCGCCGTGCCATCCTGAACTTGCGCCAGACGCTGGCCTCCAAGATTTTGGAACTGGAAAAAGACAGTATTTACAACAAATACATTGATAAGGTGGGTACCATCATCAATGCGGAGGTCTACCAGATTTGGAAAAAAGAGATGCTGCTGCTTGATGATGAGGGCAATGAGCTGTTGCTGCCCAAGACCGAACAGATACCGAGTGACTTCTACCGCAAGGGTGAGACCGCCCGCGCCGTGGTGGCACGTGTGGACAACAAGAACAATAATCCGAAGATTATCCTGAGCCGTACGTCGCCCGTCTTCCTGCAACGTCTGTTCGAGATGGAAGTACCCGAAATCAATGACGGACTGATTACCATCAAGAAGATTGCCCGCATCCCCGGCGAGCGTGCCAAGATTGCCGTTGAAAGCTACGATGACCGTATCGACCCGGTAGGTGCCTGCGTGGGTGTGAAGGGTAGCCGTATTCATGGTATTGTCCGCGAGCTTCGCAACGAGAATATCGACGTCATCAACTATACGTCGAATACTCAGTTGTTCATACAGCGTGCCTTGAGCCCTGCCAAGATTTCCTCCATCCGCTTGAACGAGGAAGAACGCAAGGCCGAAGTGTTCCTGAAACCGGAAGAGGTGTCGCTGGCTATCGGTAAAGGCGGCTTGAATATCAAGCTGGCCAGTATGTTGACTGAGTATACCATCGACGTGTTCCGTGAGTTGGATGAGGCCATAGAGGATGAAGACATCTACTTGGATGAGTTCCGTGATGAGATAGACGGTTGGGTCATCGATGCCATCAAGGCTATCGGTATAGATACGGCAAAGGCTGTGTTGAACGCTCCCCGTGAGATGTTGATTGAGAAGACGGACCTCGAAGAAGAGACGGTGGACGAGGTATTGCGTATTTTGAAACAGGAGTTTGAAGAGGAGGAGCAGTAATGTGGTAATGTGGGTAGTATGCTAATGTGCCAATGCAGATAGCATATCGGATGAAGTGCACACTCCTTTTTTCTCAGCCAATTAGCACATTAGCATATTGGCGCATTAATTCATTAAATTAGTATGACGATAAGGTTAAACAAAGTAACAAGAGATTTAAATGTGGGAATTACGACGGCTGTCGAGTTCCTGCAAAAGAAGGGGTTTGCCGTTGAGGCAAATCCGAACACGAAAATTACGGATGAACAGTTCGAACTGCTTAAAAAGGAGTTTAGTACAGATAAGGACCTTAAGATAAAGTCGGAGCGTTTCAGCCAGGAACGTCAGAGCAAGGATCGCAACAAAGCGTCTGTGTCTATTGACGGCTATAAGGAAACGCAGGAAAAAGCGAAACCTGAGGAGATTAAGACAGTTGTTCCGGAAGATGTACGTCCGAAGTTCAAGCCGGTAGGCAAGATTGATTTGGATAAATTAAACCGTAGACCTGCTCCTGCTCAGGAAAAAGAGAAAGAAGTGGAAATAGTGGCAGAGGAGAAGAAGGTGGAGGAATCGGTAGTTGTAGAGACACCGAAACCGGAACCTACTCCTGCCCCCCAACCGGAGCCACAGCCGCAACCGGAGGTACAGTCAGCATCTGAGTCCGAGCCGCAGCTTGTTTCGGAACTGCAGCCCCAACCCGTTGTCAAGGAAGAACCTGCTTCGGTTGTTGAGGCTAAGCAAGAAATTAAAAAGGAAGAAATGATAGAAACGCCTGCCCTCGCACCGGCAGCTAAAGAAGCACCGGTTGAAAAAGAGGTGAAAGAAGAAGGAGAAGAAATCTTCAAAATACATCAGCCCGAGTTTGTTTCGAAGATTAATGTCATCGGACAGATAGATTTGGCTGCCTTGAACCAGTCCACACGTCCGAAGAAGAAATCGAAAGAGGAGAAACGTAAGGAGCGTGAAGAGAAGGAAAAGATTCGCCAAGACCAGAAGAAACAGATGAAGGAAGCTATCATCAAGGAAATCCGCCGTGATGACAGCAAGTTAAAGGACACTGCTGCCGGCGATGCCAATGGCAAAAAGAAGCGTGTCCGTATCAATAAGGAGAAAGTGGATATCAACAATGCCTCCAACTTTCAGCGTAGTGGCAACGATCGTGGACACGCAGGTGCCCAGCAAGGTCAGGGTGCCCGCCCGCAAGGTGGGAACCAGCCTGGTGGAAGCAATTCCAACAATAACCGCAACCGCAATAAAGACCGCTTCAAGAAGCCGGTCATCAAGCAGGAGGTTAGCGAGGAAGATGTAGCAAAGCAGGTAAAGGAAACTTTGGCACGCCTCACTTCAAAAGGAAAGAACAAAGGTGCCAAGTATCGTAAGGAGAAACGTGAAATGGCTTCCAGCCGTATGCAGGAATTGGAAGACATGGAAATGGCAGAAAGTAAGGTGTTGAAAATCACGGAATTTGTGACAGCCAACGAGTTGGCAAGCATGATGGATATTTCCGTTACCCAGGTCATCGCCACTTGTATGAGCATTGGTATCATGGTATCCATCAACCAGCGTCTGGATGCGGAGACCATCAACCTGGTGGCTGAGGAATTCGGCTTCAAGACGGAATATGTCAGTGCGGAAGTGGCGCAGGCCATTGTAGAGGAAGAGGATGATGAGGAAGACTTGGAACCTCGTGCTCCGATTGTGACGGTGATGGGTCACGTAGACCACGGTAAGACTTCATTGCTCGATTACATCCGCAAGGCGAATGTGATTGCCGGTGAGGCGGGTGGTATCACACAGCACATCGGTGCCTACCACGTGTCATTGGACGACGGACGTAAGATTACGTTCCTCGATACTCCGGGTCACGAAGCGTTTACCGCCATGCGTGCCCGTGGTGCCAAGGCTACGGATATTGCCATCATCATTGTGGCTGCTGACGACAATGTGATGCCGCAGACAAAGGAAGCCATCAACCATGCCATGGCTGCGGGTGTTCCCATTGTATTTGCAATTAATAAGATTGATAAGCCGACTGCCAACCCCGACAAAATCAAGGAAGAGCTGGCTGCCATGAACTTCCTGGTGGAAGAGTGGGGCGGTAAGTATCAGTCGCAGGATATCTCTGCCAAAAAGGGTATCGGTGTACCCGAGCTGATGGAGAAAGTGCTGCTCGAAGCGGAAATGCTGGAGCTGAAAGCAAACCCGAACCGTCGTGCTACCGGGTCCATCATCGAATCTTCATTGGATAAGGGGCGTGGCTATGTGGCTACGGTATTGGTTTCTAACGGTACGCTGAAGATGGGCGACATCGTGCTGGCAGGTACCAGCTACGGTAAGGTAAAGGCCATGTTCAACGAACGTAACCAGCGCATGAAGGAAGCCGGTCCTTCTACACCGGCCTTGATATTGGGCTTGAACGGTGCGCCTGCTGCAGGTGACACGTTCCACGTAATCGAGACGGAGCAGGAAGCACGCGAGATTGCCAACAAACGTGAGCAATTACAGCGTGAACAAGGTCTGCGTACGCAGAAGATGTTGACGCTTGACGAAGTGGGCCGCCGTCTGGCACTGGGTGACTTCCATGAGCTGAATGTGATTGTGAAGGGTGACGTGGACGGTTCTGTGGAAGCGTTGAGCGACTCTTTGATTAAGCTGTCTACGGAGCAGGTGCAGGTGAACGTAATTCACAAGGGTGTCGGTCAGATTTCCGAATCGGATGTTTCTCTGGCTGCCGCTTCGGATGCGATAATCGTCGGTTTCCAGGTACGTCCTTCGGGTGCTGCCGCCAAGCTGGCAGAGCAGGAGGGTGTGGATATCCGCAAGTATTCCGTCATCTACGATGCCATCGAAGAGGTGAAGGCTGCCATGGAAGGTATGCTGGCACCGACTTTGAAGGAGCAGGTTACGGCAACCATCGAGGTGCGCGAGGTGTTCAACATCACGAAGGTGGGACTTGTGGCAGGTGCCATGGTCAAGACCGGAAAGGTGAAACGCAGCGACAAGGCCCGTTTGATACGCGACGGTATCGTAATCTTTACAGGTGCCATCAATGCCCTGAAGCGCTTCAAGGACGACGTGAAGGAGGTAGGTACCAACTTCGAGTGCGGTATCAGCCTGACAAACTGTAACGACATCAAGGTGGGCGATATTATCGAATCTTACGAAGAAATAGAAGTGAAGCAAACATTATAATTGAATAATGTGCAAATATGCTAATGTGCCAATTGGCTGCGTGTAAAGAAAATGCCGCAGGGCAATTGGCACATTTTGCATATTAGCTATTTGCTCATTGGTACATTAATACATAAATTTTATGGCAATTATAGATATCATCATATTGGCAGTTTTCGGCTTGGGCGCAATCGTCGGCTTCATGAAAGGTTTTGTGAAGCAATTGGCCTCTCTGCTGGGGCTGATTGTCGGTCTGCTGGCGGCAAAGGCTTTGTATGCTTCGTTGGCAGCGAAGCTGTGCCCCACATTGACAGACTCTATGACAGTGGCGCAAGTACTGGCATTTGTCCTCATCTGGCTGGCTGTTCCCTTGCTCTTCTCCCTGGTGGCTTCTCTGCTGACCCAGGCAATGGAGGCCGTCTCGCTGGGCTGGCTCAATCATTGGTTGGGAGCCGGTCTGGGGGCTTTGAAGTACCTCCTGCTGACGAGCCTGCTGATTGGTGTCATCGAATTTATAGACGGAGACAATGCGCTGATTGGCAAAACAAAAAAGAAAGAATCAGTGTTATATTATCCTATGGAAGAGTTTGCCGGGATATTCTTTCCCGCGGCAAAGGCGGTTACGGAGCAGATTGTAAACGGAGACTTTGACTGATACCGTGAGCCGTGATTTTGTAATTCATAATTTGTAATTATAGAAGTGATGCAACAAGAAGAACCCAATAAATATGTAAAGGAACTCACTCAGGAAAAGTATAAGTATGGTTTCACGACCGACGTGCATACCGACATCATTGAGCGCGGGCTGAATGAAGATGTAGTGCGGCTTATCTCTGAGAAGAAGGGAGAACCGGAATGGTTGCTGGAGTTCCGCCTGAAGGCATATCGCCACTGGCTGACATTGGAGATGCCTACATGGGCACATCTCCGCATTCCCGAAATAGATTATCAGGCCATATCCTACTATGCCGACCCTACGAAGAAGAAGGAAGGACCGAAAAGCATGGATGAGGTAGACCCTGAGTTGATAAAGACTTTCAATAAGCTGGGCATTCCGCTGGAAGAGCAGATGGCGTTAAGCGGTATGGCTGTGGATGCCGTTATGGACTCGGTGTCTGTAAAGACTACCTTCAAGGAGACGCTGATGGAGAAAGGAATCATCTTCTGCTCGTTCAGCGAGGCTGTACGCGAGCATCCCGACTTGGTACAGAAATATCTCGGTTCGGTGGTGCCTTATCGTGACAACTTCTTTGCGGCACTGAACTCGGCGGTGTTCTCCGACGGTTCTTTTGTCTATATCCCGAAGGGGGTACGCTGTCCGATGGAGTTGTCCACCTATTTCCGCATCAATGCCCGCAATACGGGGCAGTTCGAAAGAACCTTGATTGTGGCGGATGATGATTCGTACGTTTCTTATCTGGAAGGGTGTACGGCTCCGATGCGTGACGAGAACCAGTTGCACGCAGCCATTGTGGAAATTGTAGTGCACGACCGTGCAGAAGTGAAATACAGCACCGTGCAGAACTGGTATCCCGGTGATGCCGAGGGCCGGGGTGGTGTTTATAACTTTGTGACGAAACGTGGTCATTGTAAAGGAGTGGACAGTAAGCTCTCCTGGACCCAAGTGGAAACTGGTTCGGCCATTACTTGGAAATATCCGTCCTGCATCCTTTCCGGCGACAATTCGACGGCGGAGTTCTATAGTGTGGCAGTAACCAATAACCATCAGCAGGCAGATACGGGAACAAAGATGATTCATCTAGGTAAGAATACTCGGAGTACCATTGTGAGCAAAGGTATCTCTGCCGGAAAGAGCGAAAACTCTTATCGCGGCTTGGTACGCGTGGCACAGAAAGCGGATAATGCCCGTAATTACAGCCAGTGCGACTCCTTGCTGCTTGGCGACAAATGCGGTGCGCACACTTTCCCTTACATGGACATCCGAAACGAAACGGCCATCGTGGAGCATGAGGCCACTACCAGCAAAATCAGTGAGGACCAGATATTCTACTGCAACCAACGCGGTATCTCTACGGAAGATGCCGTGGGGCTGATTGTGAATGGTTATGCCAAGGAAGTGCTGAACAAGTTGCCGATGGAGTTTGCCGTAGAAGCGCAGAAATTGCTTGCCATTTCGCTGGAAGGAAGCGTGGGGTGATTAAATTGTAAATAGTCAAATAGTAAATATAAAGATGTTAGAGATAAAAGACCTACATGCCAGCATCAATGGCAAAGAAATATTGAAAGGCATCAACTTGACCATACGTGATGGAGAAGTACATGCACTGATGGGACAGAACGGTGCCGGTAAAAGTACGTTGAGTAATGTGTTGGTAGGCCATCCTGCTTACGAAGTGACGCGCGGCTCCATCACCTTTAATGGCAAGGACCTGCTTGTCATGAGCCCTGAAGACCGTGCGCATGAAGGAATTTTCCTTTCTTTCCAGACTCCGGTAGAGATTCCGGGTGTTTCGATGGTAAACTTCATGCGTGCTGCTGTAAATGAGCAACGCAAGTACCGCCATCTGCCTGCTTTGTCGGCCAGTGAGTTCCTGAAGCTGATGCGCGAGAAGCGTGCCATTGTGGAATTAGATAACAAGCTTGCCAACCGCAGCGTGAACGAAGGTTTCAGCGGCGGTGAAAAGAAGCGTAACGAGATATTCCAAATGGCGATGTTGGAACCGACTTTTGCTATTCTGGACGAGACGGATTCCGGATTGGATGTGGATGCGCTGCGTATTGTGGCCGACGGTTTCAACAAACTCAAGACTGCGGAAACCAGTGCTATGGTCATTACCCACTACCAGCGATTGTTGGACTATATCAAACCAGATACGGTACATGTACTGCTGGGCGGACGTATTGTAAAGACCGGTGGACCGGAACTGGCGAAGGAGATTGAAACACGTGGCTTCGATTGGATAAAGAAAGAAGCAAGTGAATTATAAACTCATAATCTGAAAACATGAGTGTAGAGCAACAATATATAGACCTTTTCTCCCAGACAGAGGCGATGATATGCCGGCATAGCACTGAGGTGCTGAATGCGCCGCGTGCCGCTGCTTTTGCCGACTTCGAGCGCCTAGGCTTTCCCACCCGTAAGGAGGAGAAATACAAATATACGGATATCAGTAAGTTCTTTGAGCCGGATTATGGCTTGAACTTGAATCGGTTGGAAATTCCGGTGAATCCATACGAGGTGTTCAAGTGCGATGTTCCCAATATGAGCACTGCTCTTTATTTTGTGGTGAACGATGCTTTTTATGGCAGGGCTTTGCCCAAGTCCCATCTGCCTGAAGGGGTTATCTTCGGCAGCCTGAAGGAGGTGGCCGAGAAACATCCCGATTTGGTGAAGAAATATTATGGCAAGTTGGCTGATACGGCAGAGGATGGGGTGACGGCGTTCAACACCGCTTTTGCACAAGACGGTGTTCTGTTTTACGTTCCTAAGAACGTGGTGGTAGAGAAACCAGTTCAGTTAGTGAATATTTTGCGTGGTGATGTCAACTTTATGGTAAATCGCCGTGTGCTGGTTATTCTGGAAGAAGGTGCGCAGGCACGTTTCCTAGCATGTGACCATGCGATGGACGGCGTGAACTTCCTGGCAACGCAGGTGATAGAAATCTTTGCCGGTGAGAATGCCATTTTCGATTTTTATGAACTCGAAGAGACACACACCAGTACGGTACGTATCAGCAATATGTATGTAAGGCAGGAAGCCAACAGTAATGTTTTGCTGAATGGCATGACCCTGCACAACGGCACTACACGCAATACAACCCGTGTGACGCTTGTCGGTGAACATGCGGAGCTGAATCTGTGCGGTATGGCCATTGCAGACAAGAATCAGCATGTGGACAATCATACGACAATCGACCATGCCGTGCCCAACTGTACCAGTAATGAACTTTATAAGTATGTCCTTGACGACCAGGCTGTAGGTGCCTTTGCCGGTCTGGTTTTAGTGCGTCCTGACGCACAGCACACCAGTTCGCAACAGACCAATCGCAATCTTTGTGCCACCCGCGATGCACGTATGTACACTCAGCCTCAGCTGGAGATTTATGCAGATGACGTGAAGTGCAGCCATGGTGCCACGGTGGGCCAACTTGATGAAAGCGCTCTCTTCTATATGCGGCAGCGTGGTATCCCGGTGCGTGAGGCGCGCCTGTTGCTGATGTTCGCTTTTGTCAACGAAGTTGTCGACACCATCCGTTTGGATGCTTTGAAGGACCGTCTGCACTTGTTGGTAGAGAAGCGTTTCCGGGGGGAACTGAACAAATGCCAGGGATGCGCCATCTGCAAGTAAGAAAAAGGGAATTTTAATCGTATTATGAAATGTAAAGTAATAAGTTTGATAAAAGTAAAACAAGGAAATCACCTTCCTTATTTCATTGTTAGAGCTATAGGAATAGAGAATGAGGAAGATGCAGAATATCTTGATGAAGATGATTATTGGAATTCTTTGTCACCATTACCGAAATTCGAAAAAAAACTATTTCCTCCTACTGAATCGCAAGTCAAAGCGTTGGAAAATATGTATACAACAGATAGTAGAGGAAATGTTATTGGTAATGGTCCATTTATTAGATTGATGTCATATAAATGGAAGACACCTTCCCCATATTTTATATCAAGACCAAATTCTGTTACAGGTGTATGTGAAAGAGTGAGGGAAACAAAAGATTTTAGAATGAGGCAAGGTAAAATGTCTAATTATATAAAGACTGAATATATACCTGAAGTATTTACTTTTATGACTTTGACGTTTCTTGAAACAGAAAATGGTGAATGTGCAGAAAATGGAGGTGATGCTGAAGGATTGTGTAAGACAGTTTTTGAGAAAGCTGTAACTTCAGGCTATTTCTTGTTGCAAAAATCGGCAACACATATCAAGGAGGTTGTGGAAATAGAAGAAATAGATGAATTAGAAAGTAGGAATAGTAATACGTATGATGAGTGGAATGATTATTATAATAATAGTTATTATAATGATGGACTAGATATGGATCAGCAAGATGAGCGTTTTTGGAATTTTTAATTTTTTTGTGGCTTAAATTACGTTTTTAGACAATAAATGATGCATGATATTCAAAAAATAAGAGATGATTTTCCGATACTCTCCCGTGAGGTATATGGCAAGCCGTTGGTCTATCTGGACAATGGTGCGACTACGCAGAAACCCCGCCAGGTAGTAGATGCCATTACGGACGAATACTATTCGGTGAATGCCAATGTGCATCGCGGGGTGCACTTCCTTTCGCAACAGGCTACAGAGCTGCACGAGGCCTCGCGTGAGACGGTGCGACGTTTCATCAATGCCCGCAGCACGAATGAGATTGTCTTCACCCGTGGTACGACGGAGAGTATCAACCTGCTTGTCTCCAGTTTTGGTGAGGAATTTATGCAGGAGGGGGATGAGGTGATTCTTTCTGTGATGGAACACCATAGTAACATTGTTCCCTGGCAGCTGCTTGCCGCCAAGCGTGGAATTGCCATCAAGGTGATTCCGATGAATGACAAGGGCGAACTCTTGTTGGATGAATACAGGCAGTTGTTCTCCGAGCGTACCAAGATTGTCAGTGTAGCGCATGTCTCCAATGTACTAGGTACGGTCAATCCTGTCAAAGAGATGATTGTTTTTGCCCATGAGCAAGGTGTTCCAGTGCTTGTGGACGGTGCCCAGTCCATCCCCCACATGTCGGTGGATGTACAGGATTTGGATGCTGATTTCTTCGTTTTCTCCGCTCACAAGGTGTACGGTCCTACGGGAGTAGGCGTGCTTTATGGAAAAGAGGAGTGGCTGGATCGGTTACCTCCCTATCAGGGTGGTGGAGAGATGATTCAGCATGTCTCTTTTGAAAAGACTACCTTCAATGAATTGCCGTTCAAGTTTGAAGCTGGTACGCCGGATTATGTCGGTACCACCGGGCTTGCCAAAGCTCTGGATTATGTTTCGCTGGTCGGGATGAACAAGATTGCCGCATACGAGCATGAATTGACCCGATATGCCATGCTGCGGTTGAAGGAAATTCCGGGTATGCGCATTTTCGGAGAAGCCGAGGAAAAGGGTAGTGTCATATCGTTTCTGGTAGGGGATATTCATCATTTCGATATGGGGACGTTACTTGACCGGCTTGGCATCGCTGTGCGTACGGGACATCATTGTGCCCAACCGTTGATGCAGCGTCTTGGCATTGAAGGAACGGTGCGTGCTTCTTTCGGACTTTACAATACTAAAGAGGAAATAGATATCCTGGTTGCCGGTGTCAATCGTGTCCGGCAAATGTTTTAGGCTGTTTCTGCAACTTTTTGCCTGCTTCGTGCGTCTGATAGTAGTAAATAACTTAAAAAGAATAAGATTATGTTAGTAACAACAACCCCGACCATTGAAGGTGGACGTATCACCCGCTATTATGGTATCGTTTCCGGTGAAACGATTATCGGTGCCAATGTATTCCGCGATTTCTTTGCCAGCATCCGCGACGTGGTGGGTGGGCGAAGCGGCTCTTATGAAGAAGTGCTGCGCGAAGCTAAGGAGACTGCTTTGCGCGAGATGCAGGAAAATGCCCGTGCTATGGGTGCCAATGCCGTGATTGGTGTAGACCTGGATTATGAAACGGTAGGAAGTAGTGGCAGCATGCTGATGGTTACAGCCTGCGGTACGGCAGTAACGGTGGAGTAAGTGCCCTCAATCTTTATGGTCAGCGAATTGAAAGAAGTGATTCCATTGCTGAAAATCGCTTGTGTTGTTATAGTTTATTGCATTGCTTTTTGCACCCCAGCTTGCCGTACATTGACGTTCTGTTTGTTATATACAAATAGGAATTCTGTTTGCAACTCAATTTGCTTGAGAACTTGTTCTACCCTCAGCTGGGCATTTTGAATGCTGACTTTGGCATTCTGAGAGTAGCAGTTCCCGCTGTATACCTGAAATATAATAAGCAAGAGAAGGAATAATGTGATTTTCATGGGTTTGCAATAATTGCTTAAAATCTAATTTTTTTAGATAAAAAGGCCTCATCAACAAAATTTTTCTCATATCTTTGTCACTGTGTTAAGTTAATAAATTGATTAAGGTCGATTTTTGACTGTTTCGGATCGGAAAGTATGGGGGTACTTTCCGATCTTTTTTTCTTACTCATATATAACAATTGAATCCTTTTCTTCGTTGATGCGGAACTTGAAAGGATGGTCTTTCGAGATAGTCCGCAGTATATGTTCTATACCATCCTGCTCTCTGAACTTGTCGGTAAAGCTACTGTAGTTCAGCAGTAGGAGACTGGCAGCGGTTATTTTTACGTTATGGTATTTTTCAGTCTACTGAGGATGCCTCTGAATGGAGTGTTTTTAAAACAGTATAGTCTCTCTTTCCAACGTAGATATTCATAAGAAGGACCGTTTTCTTGTTTTTGGCTACTTCAAAGTAGGTCTCTCCGTCTAGTTCCACATTCCGTTCGTTGCGTCCGAAGTTGGTGGTATATTTCATGGTAGACTTGGAGTTCAGTCATACGCGCATTCCATCGGCAAGGATAATCTGTGCCCGTTGTCCGGCAGGTACGGTGATTGTTTGCAATTGTATCTCCTTGTTATATCGAAAATCGGAGGTGATGAAATAACCGATAATGGTGACGGTGGCTATGCGGGCCGTCCAGCGGAGCATCGGCATGATGCGCTTCTGCTTATAAGCAAAGGCCAAAAACTTTTCTTGGTTTTCCTGGAAAAAGCGTGTGAAAAGATTCATAGTTTGTAGGCTTCTTAAACCGGACCTTAATTGAGGCTTTTTATGGAATATAGGGCTTTTCAGAACAAAAAGCATAATCTTTTTGGAATACGCAAGTATTGTGCCTTGTTTTTTCGGAACCATTTCTGGCCGTATTGACAAAAAGAAAGCCTGATGGAGTTCCACCAGGCTTTATATGCTTAAAGAATAAGAGATTTCTTATTTCTTTTCCGGTCTTTCTTGTCTTTCCGGTCTTGGAAGCAATACTTTGCGTGACAACTTGAACTTTCCTGTCTTCGGGTCGATGTCGAGAAGTTTTACGTCTATTTCGTCTCCTTCCTTGATTCCGGCTTCTTCTACAGTTTCCAGACGTTTCCAGTCGATTTCAGAGATGTGGAGCAAACCGTCCTTACCCGGAAGGAATTCAACGAATGCACCGTAAGGCATAATGGAGCGTACCTTGCCTTTGTAGATTTCGCCTACTTCGGGGACAGCTACGATGCCTTTAATGATGCGCATGGCGTCATCGATGCTCTTCTTGTTGGTGCCGGCGATTTCGATTCTACCGATGTTGTCCACTTCTTCGATGGTGATGGTGGCACCGGTTTCTTCCTGCATACCTTGGATAATCTTTCCACCAGGGCCGATAACAGCACCAATGAATTCTTTGGGGATGGTCATTGTCTCGATACGCGGAGCGTGAGGTTTCAGGTCTTCGCGAGGCTCGGCGATGCACTCGGTAATTTTTCCCAAGATATATTCGCGGCCTTCTTTAGCCTGCAGCAAAGCCTTTTCAAGGATTTCGTATGACAGACCGTCCACTTTGATATCCATTTGAGTGGCGGTGATGCCGTCTTTTGTTCCCGTCACCTTGAAATCCATATCGCCCAAGTGGTCCTCATCACCGAGGATATCGGACAATACGGCATATTTGTCTTCGCCTGCATTCTTAATCAATCCCATGGCGATACCTGATACCGGTTTCTTGATTTTCACACCTGCATCCATCAATGCCAGAGTTCCGGCACATACGGTAGCCATGGAAGAAGAACCGTTTGATTCGAGGATGTCGGATACTACGCGTACTACGTACGGATAGTCTGCGGGAATCTGCCCCTTCAAGGCACGCCATGCTAAGTGGCCATGACCGATTTCACGGCGGCCTACACCGCGTTGTGCCTTAGCTTCGCCTGTAGAGAACGGAGGGAAGTTGTAGTGCAGAAGGAAACGTTCTTTTCCGTGTTCCAATACGTCGTCGATAATCTTCTCGTCCAACTTGGTACCTAAAGTCACTGTAGACAAAGACTGTGTCTCGCCACGTGTGAAAATAGCGGAGCCGTGAGGGCCGGGCAGGTAGCTGGTCTCACACCAGATAGGACGGATTTCGGTGGTCTTACGTCCGTCAAGGCGTTTGCCTTCGTCCAGAATGGAACGGCGCATCGCCTCTTTTTCCACATCATGATAGTAACGGTCGATGAGGGCTGCCTTTTCTTCCAATTCTTCTTCGGAGAACTGTGCCTTGAATTCTTCGCGGATGGCATCGAAAGCATCCATGCGTTCGTGCTTGTTCTTGTTTCCGGAAGCGGCGATGGCATAAGCCTTGTCGTAGCAAGCGTCGTGAACGGCTTTACGAAGTTCTTCGTCGTTCACTTCGTGGCAATATTCGCGTTTCACGGTAGAGCCTACTTCCTCTGCCAGTTCCATCTGTGCCTTACACTGAATCTTAATGGCTTCGTGTGCGGCCTTCATAGCTTCCAGCAAGTCCTGCTCAGAAACTTCGTCCATTTCGCCTTCCACCATCATGATGTTTTCATAAGTGGCGCCCACCATTAAATCCATATCGGCTTGTTTCAGCTGTTCGAAGGTAGGATTGATGACGAACTGTCCGTTGATGCGTGCTACGCGTACTTCAGAGATAGGTCCGTTGAAGGGGATATCTGAAACTGCAAGTGCGGCAGAAGCTGCGAGTCCGGCCAAAGCGTCGGGCATATCTACACCGTCTGCAGAGAAAAGAATGATGTTTACGTATACCTCTGCATGGAAATTATCAGGGAATAAGGGGCGAAGAGCACGGTCAACGAGGCGGCAAGTGAGGATTTCGTAGTCAGAAGCGCGTCCTTCACGCTTTGTGAAACCGCCGGGGAAACGTCCGAATGCGGAGAATTTTTCTTTGTACTCTACTTGTAATGGCATGAAATCTGTTCCGGGAACTGCGTCCTTGGCGGCACAAACAGTAGCTAAAAGCATGGTGTTGCCCATACGAAGCATTACAGAACCGTCTGCCTGTTTTGCCAGCTTTCCCGTTTCGAGCGTGATGGTTCTGCCATCAGGAAGCTCGATTGTCTTAACAATTGGGTTAATCATAAAAAATGTTTTATATCTAATTTTCTTTCAAAATTCGTGCAAAGATACATAATTTATTCATGTAAAATGGTGGGAATGAGATAAAAAGTTTGTATTTAGTTGTTTTTTGCAGTTTTCTATATGGAAGAACGAGGGAAAATGCTTTGACTGAACTTGAAAAGAAGTATATTTGCAGGCACGTTTGCAAAACAAAACTGAAAATACGATATGAAGAAAATCTTTTTTATGGCACTTGCTGCAATTGCATTGGGTGCATGTAATTCCGAGCCGAAATTCAAAGTAGAGGGTGAAGTATCAGGAGCCGACGGCAAGATGCTTTATTTGGAAGCCTCGGCATTGGAAGGCATTGTTCCTTTGGATTCTGTAAAACTGAAAGGGGACGGTTCTTTCAATTTTAAGCAGGTACGTCCGGTGTCTCCGGAATTCTACCGTCTGCGGGTAGACGGCAAGGTTATTAATTTTTCGGTAGATTCGACGGAAACGGTTTTGGTAAAGGCGCCTTATGCTGATTTCGCCACTGCCTATACGGTGGAAGGTTCTCCGAATAGCTCGAAGATAAAGGACTTGACGCTGAAGCAGATGAAGCTTCAGGATAATGTGAATGCATTGCTGCAGTCGGTGCAAGCACATAAGATAGGCGCCGATGTTTTTGAGGACAGCCTTGCCTCTTTATTGAAGAACTATAAGGATGAAGTGAAAATCAGCTATATTTTTGCCGCTCCCAATACGGCTGCCGCCTATTTCGCCTTGTTCCAGAAGCTGAATAATTATTTGATTTTCGACCCTCTGAACAATAAGGAAGACATTAAGTGTTTTGCAGCCGTGGCAACCAGCCTGAACAATTATTATCCGGATGCCGACCGCTCCAAGAACCTCTACAATATTGTGATAAAGGGAATGAAGAATACCCGTACTCCGCAGCAGAAGGTGGTGGAAATCCCCGAAGAGGCAATTTCCGAAACCGGCATCATCGACATTAACTTGCGTGACATGAAGGGCAATACACGTAAGTTGAGCGATCTGAAGGGCAAGGCTGTTATTGTGGACTTCACTGTTTATCAGAGTGCTGTTTCTGCTACACATAATTATATGTTGCGCGACTTGTACGACAAGTATGCCGCCCAGGGATTAGAAATCTATCAGGTTTCTCTGGATGCAGACGAGCACTATTGGAAAACAACTGCCGACAATCTACCTTGGATTTGTGTGCGCGACGGCAATGGGATTTATTCGTCTATAGCGGCTTCTTATAATGTGAAGAATGTGCCTTCTGTGTTCCTGGTCAACAAGAACAATGAGTTGAGTGCCCGTGGAGAGAGCATTAAAGACCTGGAGGCGGCAGTGAAAGCATTGCTGTAACATGTTATAAATAAGAAGTTTTCGTTTAAATATGTTACAAAGCAGCCTTTTATGCTTGACACGCATTGCATAAAAGGCTATCTTTGCAAAGGAAAATCGGAAAGAGGGTTCCAGCATGCTGACCATGTTGGAATTCTTTTTTGTTTATAGTACCATTAAAAACTAACATAACATTTAAGGAGGAAAAAGTATGGCTTATATGTCAGAAGACGGCTACAAGAAATTGATGGCCGAATTGAAACACCTGGAGACGGTGGAACGTCCCAAAATATCGGCTGCCATTGCCGAAGCGCGTGACAAAGGTGATTTGTCGGAAAATGCAGAGTATGACGCTGCCAAGGAAGCTCAAGGTATGCTTGAGATGAAAATCAATAACTTGAAGCTGACCATTGCTGACGCCAAGATTATTGATGAGTCGAAGTTGAAAACTGATTCTGTACAGATTCTCAATAAAGTAGAGCTTAAGAACGTGAAGAATGGCATGAAGATGGTTTATACCATCGTGTCCGAAAGTGAAGCCAATCTGAAGGAAGGAAAGATTTCCGTGAATACTCCGATTGCACAAGGTCTGCTTGGCAAGAAAGTAGGTGATATTGCGGAAATCAAGGTTCCGCAGGGTATGATTAATCTGGAAGTAGTGAACATATCATTTTAAAGGAAGGCAGGTCCGCGTGCGGACTTGCCTTATTTTATAATTTATAGTTATGGCAACAATATTCAGCAGAATTATCGCAGGTGAAATACCTTGCTACAAGGTAGCAGAGGATGACAGATTCTTTGCGTTCCTTGACATTAATCCATTGGTAAAAGGTCATACATTGGTTATTCCCAAGCAGGAAGTAGATTATATCTTCGATTTGAGCGATGAGGATTTGGCTGCAATGCATGTTTTCGTTAAGAGAGTGGCGCTTGCCATTGGCAGGGCTTTCCCGTGTAGAAAGGTAGGAGAAGCGGTATTGGGGCTGGAAGTGCCTCATGCGCACATACATCTGATTCCTATGCAGAACGAAAAAGATATGCTTTTCTCCAATCCCAAACTGAAACTGACGGACGAAGAATTCAAAGCTGTGGCGGAAGCTATCCGTGCAGCGCTTTAACCGGTTTATTTTCCTCCCCTAAATAAACGGAAGCGGGAGTTGGAACTCATCCAACTCCCGCTATTTTTTATCTTCGGCACCTATCCTTTAATTCTTAATTTAAATGTATTTTTCTCCCAATTTTATCTGGGCGTCATTCACATATTTGCGGATGGTATGTTCTTCATCCTTCTTGCAAATCAGTAATACATTGTCCGACTCAGCTATGAGATAACCTTCCAAACCGTCGATAACAGCAAGTTTGTTGTCGGGCAGCACCACGATATTGTCCTTGCTGTTATAGATGAGTGATTTACATTTTAGAGCTACATTGCCTGCTTCATCTTTGGGAGACAAATCATACAAAGACCCCCAGGTTCCTAAATCAGACCAGCCGAAATCACCTAATGATACATATACGTTGTCTGCTTTTTCCATGATGCCGAAATCTATGGAGACATTAGGGCAAGCAGGGAAGTTCTCATCAATGAATTGTTTCTCTTGGACTGTTCCATACACATCTTTGCCGGGAGCCAGTTTGGAGGTCAGCTCGGGCAGCAGGGTTTCGTTTGCCTTGATGATGGTATTTACGTTCCACATGAACAGACCAGAGTTCCAATAGAATTCTCCACTTTCCACGAATACTTTTGCTAGTTCCAGTTCGGGCTTTTCAGTGAAGGTTTTTACCTTGTAGAAATTATCACCGGTGGATTCGGCTATTTGTATATAGCCATATCCGGTTTCCGGACGGTTGGGCTTGATGCCGAGTGTCAGCAGATTGTCCGATTGGGAAACGAAGTCCAGCCCTTTTTCGATAGCTGCCAGAAATTCGCCTTCCTTCAGGATTAAGTGGTCCGAAGGAGCTACCACTATATTGGCGTTCGGATTCAAGGCGCGGATATGATAGGAAGCCCACGCAATGCAGGGGGCTGTATTCCTGCGTGTCGGCTCCAGTAGAATCTGTTCGGGTTTAAGTTCGGGAAGCTGTTCTTTTACAAGGTCGGCATACAAGTCATTTGTTACGATAAGTATATTTTCCATGGGGATTACCTGCTTGAAGCGGTCGAAGGTTTGCTGCAGCAAGGAACGTCCCGTACCGAAGAAATCCAGAAACTGTTTTGGAAGTGTCTTGCGGCTGAATGGCCAGAAACGGCTGCCGATTCCTCCGCCCATAATTACACAGAAATTATCCTTATTGGTTACCATGCTATTGATTTTAAAAGTTTCTGCTAATGTACTGCATATTTTACAAACAAGGAATGATTCAAGCAGGTTTTATCGTTTTTTCGCCTTTTTTTAGGAAAAGTATTGCAGGTTTAGAAAAAAAGCTGTATCTTTGCACCGCATTTGAGAAATCAAACATGCCCAGATGGCGGAATCGGTAGACGCGCTGGTCTCAAACACCAGTGGATTCACTTCCATCCCGGTTCGACCCCGGGTCTGGGTACGAATAAACTCTGGTAATCACCTGATTATCAGAGTTTTCTGCTTTTATAGGGCGTACTAAATGTGTACTGAATGACGAATACAAAGAAAAGGTGTACTTTAATAGTTTTCTTCCCCATATCTTTATGATTTCTTAACGCTTATCCTATCTTTATCTACCTTATTATTGCCGATGTTTTCGGGAAAAGTGAGATTCTTACCTTATATTTGTAGTAAGAACGTTTAAAGGCGCACGATTATGGAAAATCATATGGAAAACAATTTCAGAGAAATACAGAAGATATTAGATAGTTGTATAGCTCATGACTATAAAACTAAAGTAGATGCACTATTTTTAAAACGTGAATATTTGACGCAAGCTCAGCTAAAGGATTATTTGCGGCAAGAAATTTTCCGTGTGACTGAAAATATTGTAGCCATCCAACAAAAATACCGTGTCGTGCGTAACATTGTATTGGATATGGATATTCCCGATTTTTTGTGGGAAAGCGGTTATTTTGAGGACTTGAATTCTGATGAAAGAAAAAAGTATATCGGTTTCCGCTGCTCTGATTTTGATATGGACGCATATTTGCATGAACCGTCCTGTTATGATGGGCGGCTTCCCTATTTGTCCATTATCGTTAGTCTTGTCGTGCTTTCCAAGTATTTGCGCTATCTGCAAGAACAGGAAAGCAATTACCATACAGATGCGGTTGCCATCCAAGAGCAAGTCTTGCCAAAAGAGAAAGAGGAAAGTGCAGATACTAATCCAACCAAGATTGTGGGCAAAAGCAATCCTTTCAAGTCCACGTTGAAAGCCAATGAAATCAAACTTCTGACCGACTGTGTGAATGAAGCGAATATGTTTACTACTACCGTCAGTGCCAAAATACTTACCGATTTTTTCAACTGCAAACTGAATGGGGTATTGAAAGTTAATAATACCCGTCTGTTAGCCTATCTTATGATGCAGCTTGGCTGCTATAATTACATTGTTTATGAATGGCAGTCTGTCATAGCAAATAACAAGCTGATATTAGGAAAGATAAAAGGAGAACCACTTACACGTACTGACTTATCCAGTGCAACAGACCAAGCAAAAAACATCTATCCGAAAGGATATGAAATCATAGACAAGTACATCAAACAACTGAAAAAAGGTTGAGCATAGATTGAACGCTCAAACAAAGGTCAATTAGACTTCATTTTCAACCTCTTAACTTTGCCCCCGTTAACAAAAAAAACGAGGGTGCGCACCTTCATATTGTTTCACCTAAATTCCTAAACAATATGGAAAGAGATTTAGAGTTAAGAGTTTCCGAACTCGAAAAGATGTTGTTCCTTTCAAAAAACGTGCTTAGTTTCGATGAAGCGAGCAAATTTTTGAACCTTTCTAAAAGTTACCTGTACAAGTTGACTTCGGGTAACTTGATACCCCATTACAAGCCGCAGGGCAAAATGCTTTATTTTGAGAAAGCGGAGTTGGAAGCATGGTTGCGTCAGAACCCCGTCAAGACGCAGGCACAGATAGAGCAGGAAGCGCAGAAATATATCCTTAACCGTCCTCTAAAGAAATAACGGTTATGGAAAATAGAAAAGCGACAGAAGTTGGGCAGGACGTCACTATGCAGAAAGAGGATTTCGCAGTTCTTTGGAAAACCATTCATCTAAAGGTGACGGACACTTACGAAGTACCGCCCGAAATACTCTGGGTGAACGGCTCTACCATTGGCACGCTGGGTAATTTCAGTGCATCCACGGGTAAAGCCAAGAGCAAAAAGACATTCAACATTTCCGCTATCGTTGCGGCAGCGTTGAAGAATGACGAAGTACTGAAGTATTCGGCATACCTGCCACCGAACAAACGGAAAATCCTCTATGTCGATACAGAGCAGAGTAAATACCATTGCCACAAGGTCATGGAGCGTATTTTACGACTTGCCGGACTGCCTACCGACAAGGACAGAGACGATTTTGTTTTCATCGTGCTAAGGGAGCAGACACCCGACAAGCGGAAACAGATTATCGGCTATATGCTTGAAAATATGCCCGATGTGGGGTTACTCATTATTGACGGAATCCGTGACTTGATGTATGACATCAACAGCCCCAGTGAATCGACTGACCTAATCAACCTCTTGATGCGCTGGTCAAGCGGATATAACCTGCATATCCATACTGTACTGCATTTGAACAAGGGGGATGACAACACAAGGGGGCATATTGGTACGGAGCTGAACAACAAGGCTGAAACCGTCCTGCAAATCACGAAAAGCCAGCAGGACGGCAACATAAGCGAGGTAAAGGCGATGCACATACGTGACCGGGAATTTGACCCGTTCGCATTTCGTATCAATGACAACGCTTTGCCCGAAATCGTGGATGATTATGTATTCCAACAACCTAAGCAAGACAGGAATTTTCCGCTTACGGAACTGACTGAACAGCAACACCGGGAAGCGTTGGAGAACGGTTTCGGCAAGCAGGTGGTACAAGGCTATTCCAATGTCATAGCGGCATTGAAGCAGGGTTATGCGAGTATCGGCTACGAGCGTGGACGCAATGTCCTTGTGTCACTTAACAAGTTTCTTGTGAACAAGCGCATGATTGTGAAAGAGGGCAAGGGCTACCGATATAATCCCGATTTCCATTATTAAAAGTCAGTTTGGTTTAGTCCGGGTGTATATATAAGAGGAACGGACTTACTATTTCCCTGTTTCGGAACAAGCAGGTTTAGTATGGTACGGGTATATATATAACGGACTAAACAGGACTGGCGCACTTTTCAACTATTTTTTAATCCCCAAAAAAGAAAATGTTATGAACATCGAAGATGTGAAACAAATACCCATCGCAGACTATCTGCACAGTTTAGGTTATTCACCTGTCAAGCAGCAGGGCAACGGCTTATGGTACAAATCACCGTTAAGGGAGGAACACGAACCGTCTTTCAAGGTGAACACTGACCGCAATCTTTGGTATGACTTTGGAGCAGGCAAGGGCGGCAACATTATTGCACTGGCAAAGGAACTCTATTGCTCCGGCAGCCTGCCATACCTTTTAAACCGGATAGCGGAACAGACACCGCACGTCCGCCCGGTCAGTTTTTCTTTTCCCCAGCGTAGGACAGAACCGAGTTTCCAACATTTGGAAGTCCGTGACTTGACCCATCCGGCATTGCTCCGTTACTTGCAGGGGCGGGGTATCAATATCGAACTGGCAAAAAGAGAATGTAAGGAACTCCATTTTACCAATAACGGCAGACCGTTCTTTGCTATCGGTTTCCCGAATATGGCAGGAGGTTACGAGGTTCGCAATTCCTTTTTCAAAGGCTGCATCGCCCCGAAAGACATCACCCATATACGGCAGCAGGGAGAGCCGAGAGAGAAATGTTTGGTATTCGAGGGTTTTATGGATTATCTTTCTTTCCTCACGCTCCGGATGAAGAACTGTCCGACCATGCCCGACCTTGACAGACAGGATTATGTCATACTCAACTCTACTGTCAACGTGCCGAAAGCCATTGACGTGCTGTACCCATATGAACGCATCCACTGTATGCTTGACAATGACGAGACGGGGTATAAGGCGACACAGGCTATTGCATTGGAATACTCCTACCATGTGCGTGACTTCTCGGACAATTATAGGGGCTATTCAGACTTGAACGATTACCTGTGCGGCAAGAAGCAGGAACAGAAGAACAGCACCAGCCAAGTACAGGAGATAAAGCAGGAAACCGGACAACGTGCCGCCCCAAGACAGAAAAGGGGCAGGGGGATTTAGTCCGGCAGGACTACCAACGGCAGGCGGTTTAATTTGGAGAGCAAGGTTATGTTTCGGTAAACCGAAACTACCTTGCTTTGCTCATCGCAAAGAAAATTTCTCTCGTTGGTCGCAATTTTTAAGACACCATTTAAACGTAAAAACCTATGACGAATATAAAGGATAAGCCGGGGGGACGTCCGGCAAAGAAACGGATAGAGAAGCAGCAACGGGTTGTCAGTACGAAACTGACCGAGTTGCAGTATTACGCCATCAGAAAGAGAGCCGGAGAAGCCGGGTTGCGTGTCAGTGAGTATGTCCGGCAGGCAGTTGTTTCGGCAGAGGTCATACCCCGGCTGAATAGGCAGGATGCGGACACCATCCGCAAGCTGGCAGGGGAAGCCAACAACATCAACCAACTGGCACACCGGGCAAATGCCGGAGGTTTCGCACTGGTGGCGGTGGAACTGGTGAAACTGAAAAACAGGATTGTCGAAATTATAAACCAGTTGTCGGATGATTGGAAAAATAAAAAAGGGAAGCGGGTTTAAGGGCTGCGTAAACTATGTGTTAGGCAAGGAACAGGCGGCTTTGCTCCATGCGGACGGGGTACTGACAGAAAGTCGGGGAGATATAATCCGCAGCTTCTGTATGCAGACCGGGATGAATCCCGACTTGAAAAAGCCAGTCGGACATATTGCGTTAAGCTATTCGGCAGTGGACGCACCCAAATTGACAGACGAGAAGATGATACAGCTTGCGCAGGAATATATGCGTGAAATGAAAATCACCGATACGCAGTATATTATCGTGCGCCATCAAGACCGGGAGCATCCGCACGTGCATATCGTGTTCAACCGTATAGACAACAACGGCAAGACTATTTCTGACAGGAACGATATGTACCGTAACGAACAAGTATGCAAGAAGCTGAAAGCCAAACACGGGCTTTATTTCGCTGGTGGAAAAGAACAAGTAAAGCAGCACCGCTTGAAAGAGCCGGACAAATCGAAATACGAGATTTACAACGCTGTAAAGAATGAAATCGGGAAGTCCAAGAACTGGCAGCAGTTACAGGAGCGGTTAGCGGAAAAGGGTATTACTATCCTGTTCAAGTATAAGGGGCAGACGGGCGAGATACAGGGCGTTTCCTTTTCCAAAGGCGAATACACGTTCAAGGGTTCGGAGATAGACCGTAATTTCAGTTTCTCCAAACTGGATAAATGTTTTGGGGATGTAGGGCAGGCGACAGTCGGAAGCAATAAGCAGACGGTTACCGCACCTGTTCAGAAATCAGTATCAGCATCCGACAAAGCGGATAATTCTTTTATTGCAGGTTTAAGCAGTCTGTTTTCCGGTTTGTCAGCCCCGGCTGATGAAATGCCCGATGATTCCTTTTTGAGAAAGAAGAAGAAAAAGAAAAAACAACTTAAACTGTAAAAGCATGGAGGAAAATTTGATTTTAGAGGGGCTTCTCTCAATGGTTACTGAACTGAAAGAGAAGCAGGAAACACAGGTGACGCCAGCCAGTCGGGAGGAAACTCTCGAAAGACTGAACGCAATCGAACAGGCATTGTCGGAACTGCATAGTAACCCGGCTGTTCCCGAAAAGGATTTGCAGGCTATCCGAAGCCAGCTTGACGAGATAAGGAACAGGATGCAAGGTCAGCAGAAACATATCGAGGACACCAAGAAAATAGTATTGGAAACCTACCGTTGTTTCAAGATAATGATTGATGCTTTGGGTTCTTGCAAGACGGATAAAGAGGAAGCTACGCCCTTACCGCTCTATCAACGGATTTACAACAAGGTAGCTTCTTGGATTTGTCCGGGATTGTTTCTTTTTTCGGCAGTGCTGGTTATCTGTTTCGCTTCCATATTCTTGAATGTTTGTTTGGCTGAACGTATGCAGCAGTTGCAGGACAACGATATGAAATACCGCTATTTACTGATGCAAGGACAGGCAGACGGGGAAACTTTTGATATGCTGGAAAACAAGTTCAAGTGGCAACGGGATAACGGTTTTATCCGAAGTCTGACCGATTCAGTTATAGATTTTGAATACCGCATCCAAAAGCAGGCGGAAGCACTGGAACGTGCAAGGCTGTTGAACGAACAAGCCGAGCAACTAAAGAAAGAAGCCGATAAGTTGGGTAAGCCATAAACAGAGAAAGCCGGAACGGATGAAGCACATTCACCGTTTCGGCCGTTTTAATTCACTTCTTTTTCTTCGTGCAGTGTTCTTTCTCGAACTGGCGTAGCGTGGTAATGCTGAACCTTTCTTTAATAAACTCTCGGACATCGGAAGCCTTGTAATACACTTTTCCGCTGATTGTGAAGTAAGGCAGCACACCGATAGCCCGGTAACGTTGAAGGGTTTTGATACTTACTTTGAACAACAGACACAAGTCTTGATTATCCAACAGGTTATCATCTTCGGGCAGCACCTTATCGGCGTTACGCAACACCCGTACATCTTTGCAGAGTTCTTCCAGTTTGGCATACAACTTCTGCATCCATTCGCCAAATTCATCATTTTCTATATACATAATTGCTTCATATTTCAGATTATACCTCTTGTGAATTGATGAAGCAAAATTCAGAAAAAGAATGCAAGAAAATTACGGGGGCGCACATGGAATCCATTATAAATAAATCATAAAGCACTGATTATCTATATCCTTTTTTGTCATGTTCCTTTCGGATAAGGTCTGCCAGTCCATTAAGAAATTCTGTGAGTTTGCCCGGCTTTCGTTTTATCACGTCCTCATGCTTTTGGTGACAGTCGCTTATCTTGATGTTAAACAACCATTCAAAACCTTTGGATAAATCTACCAAATAGGCAGGTTTGCCGTTCTGATAAACAATGTCTTTGGAGAGGAACAGACCGCTTACCATTTCCATGATGTTGATAAGGGCTGTTTTGTCTGCAAGAAAAAGAGGAGAAATGATTTGTTTATTAATACATTGCTGTAGTTGGTTCGGGTACTTGATGCGCCATTCAATAAGGCGTATTTCAGTGTTTAAAAGCCCTATCGCTTCATCAATTAGATGCAGATAGGGCATTTTTTTCTTGCTCAAACCGTACACGATACGATTTAAGACGGTGTAAACCAAAGGAAAAATAACGCAGTAAAACGTTGTAATCCTGCTCGTTCATACTGGAATCTGCTAAATGGATAGCCAATTCTTCAATGGCTTCTGTTAACTCTAATTCTTTAGTAGATGACAAAAATTAAATATATGCTGTTAAACATTTAATTTTCAAGTGATTAAATCTGCAAAAGTCCCTG
>NZ_JAMZEE010000018.1:0-82860 GCF_024704895.1 Bacteroides muris (ex Fokt et al. 2023)
AACAAAGCCTGGGCTTGGGAAAGTCCGGGCTTTGCGCATAAAAAAAGGTTGTGCCAGCATTTTGACACAACCTCCTTTTGTTATACTGGGCTTATTTCCCTGTCTTGGCTTAGGGTTGAGTCTCTGTATGAAGCAAAAGAAGAAACTTTATCCGATAGCATAGCCGTTGGCAATCCGGCAAAGGTAATCCGGAAAATGAAGCAAAAAAAAATAATAGTATAAGTATTTGAAAATCAGAGTATATTATTAATTGGTTAAAAAAATATCGAAAAATATTATGCAAAAGTTTTGGTAATATCAAAATAAGCTGTATCTTTGCATCGCTTTTGAAACGGAAGTGTACGGGCGTTTAGCTCAGCTGGTTCAGAGCATCTGCCTTACAAGCAGAGGGTCGGCGGTTCGAATCCGTCAACGCCCACAAAAATCCAAAACACTTTCGTTCATCAAAAGGGCGTTTAGCTCAGCTGGTTCAGAGCATCTGCCTTACAAGCAGAGGGTCGGCGGTTCGAATCCGTCAACGCCCACTGGAAATTTTGTTCGAAAGTGGTCTTGCAAGCGATTGTAAGGCCATTTTTTTTATCCATTGACTTCCTTTTCTTAAAATCTTTATCCTTTATGTCTTGTTACTCAGAAAAAAGCAGTAATTTTGCAATCCGATAATTATCATCATAAATACGACGTATGAAACTTGATTTACTTACCGCAATCTCTCCGATTGACGGTCGATACAGAGGCAAAACGGATGTTTTGTCTGCCTATTTCTCAGAATTTGCACTGATTAAATACCGTGTACAGGTTGAAGTGGAGTACTTTATCACGCTGTGTGAGCTGCCTTTGCCGCAGTTGAAAGGGGTGGATAAAGGTGTTTTCGAAACCTTGAGAAACATTTATCGTAATTTTTCCGAAGCCGACGCACAACGCATTAAGGACATTGAGAGCGTGACGAACCATGATGTGAAGGCTGTGGAGTATTTCTTGAAAGAAGAGTTTGACAAATTGGGTGGTATGGACGACTATAAGGAGTTCATCCATTTCGGCTTGACTTCACAAGACATCAACAATACGTCTGTTCCTTTGTCTGTAAAGGAAGCGCTGGAGCAAGTGTATTATCCCCAAATAGAGGAACTGATAGCGCAACTCCGCACTTATGCGGAAGAGTGGGCTGCTATTCCCATGCTTGCCAAGACGCACGGGCAACCGGCTTCGCCTACCCGTTTGGGTAAGGAAATAATGGTGTTTGTCTACCGTCTGGAACGCCAGCTGGCAACGCTGAAGGCTTGTCCGGTGACAGCAAAGTTCGGTGGCGCTACGGGTAATTATAATGCCCATCATGTGGCTTATCCGGAATATGACTGGAAGGTGTTCGGCGATAAGTTCGTTTCCGAAAAACTTGGTTTGGAACGCGAGGAGTATACTACCCAGATATCCAATTACGATAATCTGTCTGCTATTTTTGATGCCATGAAGCGCATCAATACGGTGATGATTGATATGAACCGTGATTTCTGGCAATATATATCTATGGAATACTTCAAGCAGAAGATTAAAGCCGGTGAAGTGGGCTCCAGTGCGATGCCGCACAAGGTGAACCCGATTGACTTTGAAAATGCGGAAGGAAACTTGGGCATGGCGAATGCCATTCTTGAACACTTGGCGGTGAAACTGCCGGTTTCTCGTTTGCAGCGTGACTTGACGGACTCTACTGTACTCCGAAATGTGGGTATGCCGTTCGGGCATATCATTATTGCCATACAAAGTTCCTTGAAGGGCTTGCGCAAGCTGCTGCTGAACGAGCCGGCTATCTACCGTGACCTGGACAACTGCTGGAGTGTGGTGGCCGAAGCTATCCAGACCATCCTGCGCCGTGAGGCTTATCCGCATCCCTATGAAGCGTTGAAAGCGCTGACTCGTACCAATCAGGCCATTACGGAAGTGTCCATCAAGGAATTTATAGAAGGGCTGAGTGTAAGTGAAGAGATAAAGAAAGAATTGCGGGTGATTACTCCCCATACTTATACGGGAATTTAAGTAATCACAGAGGTGTGCCGGATGAATTTTAACTTTTTAGTCCGGCAATTGTTATAGAAACATATAAAATTCAAGGTATAATAGAGACAATGAATGGCCGTGAGGCCAAGGTTTAATTTTATTCGAATAAAAAACAATGAGTACAGAAAACGAAATTTGGCGTGATGCTTCTTTCTCAGAGGAGAACTCAGGTGCCGGCCGCGATGGTAACCAATTCAGCAAGGAGGGTGGCTACAGCCGCCCGTCTTACAACCGTGATAATGGCGACCGTCCTTATCGCCCTAGATTTAACAGTGAGAACGGTGATCGTTCGCAGCGTCCTTATAACAGTGACCGTCCTTATCGTCCGCGCTTTAATGTCGGTGCAGACAATGGTGACCGTCCGCAGCGTCCTCGTTACAATAACGATAATAGCGACCGTCCCTATCGTCCGCGCTATAACAGCGAAGGCGGTGACCGTCCGCAACGTCCTTATGGAAACAATTCGGGCGACCGTCCCTATCGTCCGCGCTATAGCAGCGAAGGTGGCGACCGTCCGCAACGCTCTTATAACAGTGACCGTCCGCAGCGCCCGCGCTATGGCAATGAAGGTGTTGACCGTCCGCAACGTCCTTATAACAGCGACCGCTCTTGTAATACAGACCGTCCCTATCGTCCGCGCTATAACAGCGAAGATGGCGACCGTCCGCAGCGTCCTCGCTACAATAATGAAGGTGGTGATCGTCCTTATCGTCCGCGCTTCAATTCGGGTGGTGGAAGACCGGGTGGATACGGTAATAGAGACAGCTATAGCCGTCCTATCCGTCGTTCAGCCGATTATGATCCCAATGCTAAGTACAGCAAGAAGAAACAGATAGAATATAAGGAGCAGTTTGTAGACCCGAACGAGCCTATCCGTCTGAACAAATTCCTGGCTAATGCCGGTGTCTGTTCCCGTCGCGAGGCTGATGAATTCATCACTGCCGGAGTTGTTTCTGTAAATGGAGAGGTGGTGACGGAATTGGGAACCAAGATTAAGCGTGGCGATGAAGTGAAGTTCCATGACCAGACGGTCAGCATCGAACGTAAGATTTACGTCCTGCTGAACAAGCCTAAAGATACAGTGACTACTTCGGATGATCCTCAAGCACGTCGCACGGTGATGGATTTGGTGAAAGGTGCTTGCAACGAACGTATCTATCCGGTAGGTCGTCTGGACCGCAATACTACAGGCGTATTGCTGCTGACAAATGATGGTGACCTGGCCTCTAAGCTGACGCATCCCAAGTATCTGAAAAAGAAAATATATCATGTGCATTTGGATAAGAATCTGACAAAAGCCGATATGGAGCAGATTGCCGCCGGTATCCAATTGGATGACGGGGAAATTCGTGCAGATGCCATCAGTTATACGGATGACTTTAAGAAAGATGATGTCGGCATCGAAATTCACTCTGGTAAGAACCGTATCGTACGTCGTATTTTCGAGTCGTTGGGATACAAGGTGATGAAGCTGGATCGTGTTTATTTTGCCGGTTTAACCAAGAAAGGCCTGCGCCGCGGTGAATGGCGTTATCTCACGGAACAAGAGGTGAACTTCCTGCGCATGGGATCTTTTGAGTAATATATATAATAAGGTATAATAACTGTTTTATGGAAAAGATTAGTAGAACAAAGATTATTGACCTGCTGAAGTGTGAGGATTTTGGCGCTATGGTCAATGTGAAGGGATGGGTTCGTACCCGCAGAGGTAGTAAGCAAGTAAACTTTATCGCGCTGAATGACGGTTCTACAATAAATAATGTGCAGATTGTAGTGGATTTGGGCAACTTCGATGAAGAGATGCTGAAAGAGATTACTACCGGTGCTTGTTTGAGTGTAAACGGTGTGCTGACGGAATCTGTCGGTTCCGGTCAGAAGGCCGAAGTGCAGGCCCGCGAAATCGAAGTGCTGGGAACTTGCGATAACACGTATCCGTTGCAGAAGAAAGGCCATTCCATGGAGTTCCTCCGTGAAATAGCTCATCTGCGTCCTCGTACCAATACGTTCGGTGCGGTGTTCCGTATTCGTCATAACATGGCAATTGCCATCCACAAGTTCTTCCATGACAGAGGATTCTTTTATTTCCATACCCCAATCATCACGGCTTCCGATTGTGAGGGTGCCGGACAGATGTTCCAGGTGACTACGAAGAATCTGTATGACTTGAAGAAAGATGAGAACGGTTCCATTATTTATGACGACGACTTTTTCGGGAAGCAGGCCAGTCTGACGGTTTCCGGGCAGTTGGAAGGTGAACTTGCTGCTACTGCATTGGGAGCCATCTATACATTCGGTCCTACATTCCGTGCCGAGAACTCCAATACTCCCCGCCACTTGGCGGAGTTCTGGATGATTGAGCCGGAAGTGGCGTTCAATGATATTACGGACAATATGGATTTGGCGGAAGACTTCATCAAGCATTGTGTGCGGTGGGCTTTGGACAACTGTGCCGATGACGTGAAGTTCCTCAATGACATGTTCGACAAAGGGTTGATTGAGCGTCTGCAAGGTGTCTTGAAAGAAAGCTTCGTGCGCCTGCCTTATACGGAAGGTATCAAGATACTGGAAGAGGCTGTTGCCAAAGGACATAAGTTTGAATTTCCGGTATACTGGGGAGTTGACTTGGCTTCCGAACATGAGCGCTATCTGGTGGAAGACCACTTCAAGCGTCCGGTTATCCTGACTGACTATCCTAAGGAAATCAAGGCGTTCTATATGAAACAGAACGAAGACGGCAAGACTGTGCGTGCTATGGATGTGCTCTTCCCGAAGATTGGTGAAATTATTGGCGGTTCCGAGCGTGAGTCGGATTACAACAAGCTGATGACGCGTATTGACGAACTCCATATACCGATGAAAGATATGTGGTGGTATCTTGATACCCGTAAGTTTGGTACGTGTCCCCACTCCGGATTCGGTTTGGGCTTTGAGCGTCTGTTGCTGTTCGTGACGGGCATGACAAATATCCGTGATGTCATACCGTTCCCGCGTACGCCGCGTAACGCTGAGTTTTAGTTCTCGGAACATACGGATTATATAAGACCGCACAAACATTTTGTTGTTTGTGCGGCTTTTTTTTGTATCTAAAAGTGTTACAATCTCGAAATAAATCTTTATATTTGTGTCTGATGGAATGGCATAACGTTAACCAATATCATACGAATATGAAACGAAACTATTTCTTTACCATGCTGGCGGCGGTGCTGTTTGCGGTAGTGGAATCCAATGCGCAGGAGAGTATAAAGTTTAAGCCTGCAGATTTGGCAGGAATTTGGCAGTTATGTCATTATGTGTCCGAAATCCCGGATGTGCCCGGGATATTGAAACCGAGTAATACCTTTAAGGTGCTAAGCGATGATGGTCGCATTGTTAATTTTACGATTATTCCGGGCAAGGATGCCATCATTACGGGATATGGTACTTATCAACGGCTGACGGATAATTCTTATAAAGAAAGCATCGAGAAAAACATCCATCTGCCCATGCTGGACCATAAAGACAATATCTTGGAATTTGAAATAGGGGATGATGGGGTGATGTATCTGAAGTATTTTATAGCCAAGGATTTGAATGGGAATGAACTGAATACATGGTTTCATGAAACATGGAAGCGGATAGATATGCCTTCGAAATTCCCTGAAGACATTGTCCGCTGATGCTTTTACCCCTTTTCACGTTTCTTTCTCAATATAACTTTAAAAGCCTTTTATGACGGTATCGGCCGATGAAAGGCTTATCCTAAAGAGTTGTCCTACGGAGATTCTTCCGTTTCTCCGCAGGATAACCTTGTCTATTGTATATCAGCCAAGTGGCTCTCTAAAAAAAAGTGGAAAACTTTTGCCAGTTCTAAGAAAAACCGTACCTTTGCAAGCCGATTATTATCTCAAAAGGATAAGCATTTAATTCATAGTGAGTTAATCTTTCATTGTCCGGGATGATTGGCTTGCGGTGAAGAGAAACATTTAGTAGTAACATTTAAAAAACAATTAAGAGTGGATACTTTAAGTTACAAGACCATTTCTGCAAACAAGGCTACAGTGACTAAAGAATGGGTCATTGTTGACGCTACAGACCAGGTGTTGGGCCGTCTGGGCGCAAAAGTTGCGAAACTGTTGAGAGGAAAGTATAAACCTAACTTTACTCCTCACGTAGATTGCGGCGATAATGTAATCATTATCAATGCCGACAAAGTAAAATTAACCGGTAACAAGTGGAATGACAAGGTATATCTGTCATATACAGGTTATCCCGGCGGTCAGAGAGAAATCACTCCTGCTCGTTTGCAGGCAAAACCGAACGGTGATGACAAGTTGCTGAGAAAAGTAGTAAAGGGTATGTTGCCTAAAAACAAGTTGGGCGCACAATTGCTGGGTAATATGTATGTATATGCCGGCAGCGAGCACAAACACGAGGCACAGAACCCGAAAATGATTGATATTAACGTACTTAAATAAGAGATAATGGAAGTAGTAAATGCATTAGGCAGACGTAAAAGTGCAATTGCACGTATTTTCGTAAGCGAAGGTACCGGAAAGATTACTATTAATAAGAGAGACCTCGCAGAGTACTTTCCATCAAGCATTCTTCAGTATGTAGTTAAACAGCCGTTGAACAAGCTGGGTGTTGCTGAAAAGTACGACATCAAAGTTAATCTCTGCGGTGGCGGTTTCACCGGACAGTCTCAGGCTTTGCGTTTGGCAATTGCCCGCGCACTGGTGAAAATCAATGCTGAGGACAAGGCTGCTCTCCGTTCTGAAGGCTTCATGACTCGTGATCCTCGTTCTGTTGAACGTAAGAAACCGGGACAACCGAAAGCACGTCGTAGATTCCAGTTCAGTAAACGTTAAGAGTTGGAGAACGGTTGGGGCGGACAAGTTGCTTAATTCTCAACTTTCACCTCTCAACTCTCAACTGAAAAAGCGTTTAGTATCTAAACTACCGGGACTCTTCAGATTCAGACTACCCGGCGGTTGGTTTAGAAGAAACAAAAAAGAAAGTAAACGATTAATTTAAAAGAAAATGTCTAGAACAAATTTTGATACATTATTGGAAGCCGGTTGCCACTTCGGTCACTTGAAAAGAAAGTGGAACCCTGCAATGGCTCCTTACATCTTCATGGAGCGCAATGGTATTCATATCATTGACCTCAACAAGACGGTTGCTAAAATTGACGAAGCTGCTGAAGCTTTGAAGCAAATCGCTAAATCAGGAAAGAAAGTCCTGTTTGTTGCTACTAAAAAACAAGCTAAGCAGGTGGTTGCCGACAAGGCTGCATCTGTAAATATGCCTTATGTAATCGAGCGTTGGCCGGGTGGTATGTTGACTAACTTCCCGACTATCCGTAAGGCTGTGAAGAAGATGGCTACCATCGACAAGTTGACTAACGACGGTACCTATTCAAACCTCTCCAAAAGAGAGATTCTTCAGATTTCACGTCAACGTGCAAAATTGGACAAGACTTTAGGCTCTATCGCTGACCTGACTCGTCTGCCGTCTGCCCTGTTCGTTATCGACGTGATGAAGGAAAACATCGCAGTTCGTGAAGCTAACCGTCTGGGTATTCCCGTATTCGGTATCGTTGATACAAACTCCGATCCTACAAACATCGATTTCGTAATCCCGGCAAATGATGATGCTACTAAGTCTGTAGAGGTGATTCTTGATGCTTGCTGCGCTGCTATGCAGGAAGGTCTGGAAGAACGTAAGGCTGAAAAGGTAGATATGGAAGCTGCCGGTGAAGCTCCTGCAAACAAAGGCAAGAAGAAAGCTACAAAAGCAAGACTCGACAAGTCCGATGAGGAAGCAATCAATGCTGCTAAGGCTGCTGCTTTCATGAAGGAAGAAGAAGAGGCTTAATCATACTGTTGAGAGTTGAGAATTGAAAGTTGAGAGTTACTTTACAGCAATTCTCAATTCTCTATTCTCAGCTCTCAATTACTTTATAAAGATATTATTAACAATTAAAATAGAAAGATATTATGGCTGTAAGTATGGCTGATATAACCAAGCTCCGCAAGATGACCGGTGCTGGTATGATGGATTGCAAGAATGCTTTGACAGAAGCTGAAGGCGATTTCGACAAGGCAATGGAAATTATCCGTAAGAAGGGACAAGCTGTTGCAGCTAAGCGTTCAGACCGCGAGGCTTCTGAAGGCTGTGTGCTGGCTAAGACTACGGGTGACTTTGCCGTTGTCATCGCTCTGAAGTGCGAAACTGACTTCGTGGCTCAGAATGCTGATTTCGTGAAACTGACTCAAGATATTCTAGACCTTGCCGTAGCTAACAAGTGCAAGACTTTGGACGAAGTAAAAGCTCTGCCGATGGGTAACGGTACTGTACAGGATGCAGTAACAGACCGTAGCGGTATCACTGGCGAGAAGATGGAGTTGGATGGTTACATGACTGTAGAAGGCGCAAGCACTGTAGTCTATAACCACATGAACAGAAACGGTCTCTGCACCATCGTTGCTTTCAACAAGGCTGTTGAAGAAGGATTGGCTAAGCAGGTTGCCATGCAGATTGCTGCTATGAGTCCGATTGCAGTAGACGAAGACGGCGTATCTGAAGAAATCAAACAGAAGGAAATTGATGTTGCTATCGAAAAGACAAAAGCTGAACAAGTACAGAAGGCTGTTGAAGCTGCTTTAAAAAAGGCTGGTATCAATCCGGCTCACGTGGACAGCGAAGACCACATGGAAAGCAACATGGCTAAAGGCTGGATTACTGCTGAAGACGTGGCAAAGGCAAAGGAAATCATTGCTACTGTTTCTGCCGAGAAGGCTGCAAACCTGCCCGAACAAATGATTCAGAATATTGCTAAGGGGCGTCTTGGCAAGTTCTTGAAGGAAGTTTGCTTGCTGAACCAGGAAGACATCATGGACGGTAAGAAGACAGTTAGAGAAGTATTGAAGGAAGCTGATCCTGAATTGAAGGTTGTTGACTTCAAGCGTTTTACTTTGCGTGCTGAATAATTCCGCTTAGAGACGATTTAATAAAAAGAAGTGACCGTATTGGGAGTAAATCCTGAACGGTCACTTTTTTTGTGTCTTTTCGGTTGTTTTGAAGCGGAGGATATGCTTGAGTTCATCCCACGGGTTTGGTCTGCGTGTATCCTTCTGATTTCAGCAGTTCGATGACTCTCTGCTTGAAGTCGCCTTGCACGATGATTTCTCCATCTTTGGCACTTCCGCCTACTCCACATTTGCTTTTCAGCAATTTGCCCAGTTCTTTCAAGTCATTATCGGTGCCCACGAAGCCGGTGACAAGGGTGACGACTTTGCCACCCCGGTTCTTGCGGTCCAGTTGTACGCGCAAGCGTTGTTGTGTGGGGGGAAGGGTAGTTTCCTCCTTGTCGTCGCTCATCTCATAGTTGTAGTCCGGATTGGTGGAATAGACTATATTCAACCGGTCTTTCCAATCATTATTTTTCATATTTCTTTCTTTTAGACTTTCCAAAAGTACAATATTGTGTGGAATTATGCAATTAGAAATTATGTTAAGCTTTTGTTGCATCCGTATCACGGATTAGAAAAAAGCATTACTTTTGTCAATCACAATATTGAGAACTTAAATAAGGAACTATGAGCAGTACGTTACAGAAAAAAGAAACCATGAAGGTGCCGGAGCCTACCTTGCGCCGACTTCCGTGGTATCTTTCCAATGTAAAGTTGCTGAAACAAAAGGGGGAGCGATTCGTATCATCCACCCAGATTTCCAAGGAAATCAATATTGATGCTTCACAGATTGCCAAAGACCTTTCGTATGTCAATATCTCGGGGCGTACGCGTGTGGGCTATGAAGTGGATACACTGATAGCTGTACTGGAGGATTTTTTGGGATTTACAAATATGCACAAAGCCTTTCTGTTTGGTGTAGGAAGTTTGGGAGGTGCCTTGTTGCGCGACTCGGGTCTGAGCCATTTCGGCTTGGAGATTGTGGCTGCTTTCGATGTGAAGCCCGAACTGGTGGGTACTACGTTGAGTGGCATCCCCATCTATCACTCGGACAAGTTCAAGCAGAAGATGCAGGAGTACGATGTCAATATAGGCGTGTTGACGGTGCCTATCGAAATAGCCCAGCAGATAACGGATTCCATGGTAGAGGGCGGTATCAAGGCTGTATGGAACTTCACTCCGTTCCGTATCCGTGTTCCCGAAAACATTGTCGTGCAGAACACTTCCCTTTATGCCCATCTGGCTGTAATGTTTAACAGACTGAACTTTAACGAAATCAAGTAATGAAGATTATTGCTGTAGGAATGAACTATGCTCTGCACAACAAGGAGCTGGGACATACACACGAGAATAATGAACCGGTTATTTTCTTGAAACCCGATTCGGCCATTCTGAAAGATGGCAAGCCTTTCTTTATCCCCGACTTTTCTGATGAGGTGCATTACGAGACGGAAGTGGTCGTACGCATCTGCCGTTTGGGAAAGAACATTGCACCCCGTTTTGCGCATCGCTATTACGATGCGGTGACGGTGGGCATCGACTTCACAGCACGCGACTTGCAACGTAAGTTCCGTGAGGCGGGTAATCCGTGGGAGCTTTGCAAAGGTTTCGACAATTCGGCAGCTATCGGCACCTTTGTCCCTTTGGAACAAGTGGGCGGCAATGTACAGAATTTGGACTTCCATTTGACGATTGATGATAAGGAGGTGCAACGCGGTCATACATCGGATATGCTTTTTCAGGTAGATGAAATCATTGCTTATGTCAGCCGCTTCATGACCTTGAAAATCGGTGACTTGCTGTTCACGGGTACCCCTGTGGGAGTAGGTCCCGTCAGCATCGGACAGCATTTGCAGGGCTATCTTGGGGAAGAGAAAGTACTTGACTTCAATATCCGCTGAGCAGCATTCGGGATTTTTGTCCGTAAACCTCTATGTTAGCTTACTAAACTTCTGCTTTATAAAGCTAAAGTACCCCTTTACTAATTTCGTCCAAACATCTTTTGTCCAAAGAACTTTGTAATCAACGGGTAAATGTTTACTTTTGTGATGTAATCTTGAACTATAGACAGAGAAACCGTACTGCATGAAACGTTTGTTTGCCATCCTTTTCGCTTTGTTTTGCACTATGCCTTTATTCTGCCAAGATAGAGAGGTGGATTCATTGCTTCGGGTGCTTGATGCATCTGTGCAGGGGCGTGAACGATATACACTGGAACGTCAGTCTCAAATTAATGCCTTGCAGTGCCAGCTGAAGGCTACCCGTTCCGATGCGGAATTACTGGAAATCTACCAGGAGTTGTTCGGCAAATACAGCGCCTACCGCATGGACTCTGCCTTGTGGGCAGCAAATCGTTGCGTGGAAGTAGCCCAGCGTATGTCCGTAGCATCGCATCTCTACTCTGCCCGTATGCGTGTGGCAGAGGTGATGATTGGTACAGGAATGTATAAGGAAGGACTGGAAATTTTGGAAGACATTCCCCAGGAGGAACTGGGTGCGATAGATATGTTCTACTACTATAATCTTTATCATAAAGTGTACACGCTGATGGCATCCTATGCTTTTTCAGAAGAATTGCAGGCGTCATACTCCCGGCTGGCATATCAGTACAAAGACTCCATTCTGCGTGTGAAGCGTCCCGATTCGCAAGGCTATCAACTGACTTTGGGCGACAAACTACTGTATGAGGGTAAGTATGACGAAGCCATAGGTGTTTTGGAGGGTTGCTATGATATCCATAGCCAGAAGGACTTCAGCCTTGCCATTCCTTCTGTTGCATTGGCAAGCGTTTATGGTGCCAAAGGAGACCACAAGCAGGAAAAGAAATATCTTACCATCTCGGCAATAGCCGACGTGCAAAGCGGAACAAAGGAATACATTTCGCTTTGGAAACTTGCCAACCTGCTCTATGGCGAGGGCGACATAGAACGTGCGTATACCTATATGGAATGCTCCATGCAAGATGCTACCTTCTGTAATGCTCGCTACCGTACGATGGAGATTTCGGGGATGTTGCCCGTCATCAACTCCACCTACGAGGCCAAGTTGCATGAGGAAAAAGAACAGCTGGTCACCTTATTTATATGGATATCCATCCTGGCGGCAGTATTGCTGGTGGCCTTGGTCTATATTTATCATCAGATGAAGCGCCTTTCCCTTGCCAGAAAGACCATGGATGACATGAACAAGGAATTGAAGCACATCAACGGTGACTTGCAGGAACTGAATGCTCGGTTGCAGGAGTCGAACCGTGTGAAGGAGGAGTACATCGGCTACGTCTTCAACATGTGTTCCGTCTATATAGACAAGCAGGAAGAATTCCGCAAGATGCTGGCAAGGAAAGTGAAGGCCGGGCAGCTGGACGACCTGGTGAAAACCATCCACTCCACCACCTTTGTCACCGGCGAGTTGAAAGAATTCTTCCATACGTTCGACAGCGTCTTCCTGAAACTCTATCCTAAGTTTGTGAACGACTTTAATAACCTTTTGCAGGAGAACGAGCGCATCTATCCTAAAGAGGGCGAACTGCTGACTCCGGAACTCCGTGTGTTTGCCTTGATTCGGTTGGGAATTTCAGATAGCGGAAAGATTGCCACCTTCCTGCATTACTCTTCGCAGACCGTATATAATTACCGCTTGAAAGTGCGGAGCAAATCCTTTCTTTCTAAAGAAGATTTCCTGAATATGGTGCAGAAAATAGGGTAAAACTCCTCCTATGCCCTTTATGTGAATCTACTTTCTTACTTTCTGCTGATTTTCACAATATGCTGTTTTTTAATGTTTTATAGATAAAGCTAATCTGCTTGCGTCTACTTTAAGCTTCTACTCGCCTTTTTCGCGGGACAGTTAATCATATACCTTTGCAACATCGACAAAAGATTAAAGTTAACTGTAGTTTTTTGATAAGTATTAGTTAAGAAGATTGGGTATAAGGATTGCATGGAACCGGGCGTGCTTGGTTCCTTTTCTTGGCAAACATTATTTTTATTAACTATATATTGTATTATATGAAAAGCATGATTAAAATCGCAAAGAGTATTCTCCCGTTGCTGGGATTGCTCTTGTCTTTGTCACTTTCGGCACAAGATATTGCAGTGAAAGGACATGTGAAAGACCACACAGGTGAACCACTGATTGGGGCTAACATCTTGATAAAGAGTACCTCTGTGGGAACTATCTCTGATGTGGACGGTAACTTTACTTTGAAAGCTGCCGTCAATGATATTCTCTCCATTACATGTATCGGTTTTAAGGGCCAGGAACTGACGGTTACCGGCAGCAATACACCGCTCGTCATCACTTTGCAGGAAGACACGGAGATGCTGGACGAAGTCGTTGTAATCGGTTATGGTCAAGTGAAGAAAGGAGATGTCACTGGTTCTCTGCTAACTGTGAAGCCGGACGAGCTGAACAAAGGAAAGCAATTGACTGCCGAAGACGCTCTGGTGGGTAAGGTTGCCGGTGTGAACATTGTACCGGGCAGCGGTGCTCCGGGCAGCGGCGGTACCATCCGTATCCGTATGGGAGCTTCTTTGTCAGCAGACAACGACCCACTGATAGTTATCGACGGTGTGCCTGTCAGCAACGCCTCCATCAGCTCTATCAACCCGAATGACATTGCTTCGTTTACGGTATTGAAAGATGCTTCGGCAACAGCCATCTACGGTTCGCGTGCCTCCAACGGTGTCATCATTATCACTACGAAGAAAGGAAACACCGACGGTGTTTCACGTCCCTCTTTCAGCTACAGTGCCAACGTGGCGGTGGGCAATGTGTATAAGAAACTGGATGTACTTTCCGCTTCCGAATATCGCGAAGCCTTTGCCAAGTATGCCAATGCTCCGGAGGCTTTCAAGCTGGGTGATGTCAATACCGACTGGCAGGATGAAATCTACCGCGTGGCAATGGGTACAGACCACAACCTCTCCATGACTGGTGCTTTGAAGAATATGCCTTACCGCGTGTCCGTGGGCTATACCAACCAGAACGGTACGTTGAAAAACAACAACTACCAGCGCCTCAATGCCAGTATCGGTTTGTCGCCCAAGTTCTTCGACAAGCATCTCTCTGTTGACATCAATATCAAGGGTAGCATCGAGGACGAAAAGCCGGTTTCCACCAGTGTCATCGGAAGTGCCGTAGGTTTCGACCCTACACGCCCTGTATATCAGAACTATGACGGTAATGTAGGTTTGGGGTACTATATGTGGATGGGTGTAAGTAATACCCCCATCACGCTAGCTGCCTCAAACCCCGTCTCCGACTTGGAACTTGCCGACAAGCAGAACAATACCAAACGCTCCATCGGTAATATTGCCCTCGATTATAAAATACACGGTTTTGAAGACTTTCGACTGAACCTGAACATGGGGTATGATTTCCTGACGGAAGACAAACACGATAACATGCCTGACTTGGCCCCCGCCATGTACACCGGCAACGAACAGGATGGTACCGGAAAGCGTTATACATATCATAACGACAAACGCAATACACTACTCGACTTCTACGCCAACTATGCCAAAGACTTCAACGACCATAACCTCAATGCCATGGCTGGTTACGGCTGGCAACGTTTCTGGTACAAGAACCATGATACCACTACCGACACCAAGGGTGAGGATCTTACCTCTCCCAAGCACGAGGAAGCTGAACTCTACCTGCTCTCCTTCTACGGTCGATTGAACTACTCTTGGAAACAGCGTTATATGCTGACTGCTACGTTACGTGCCGATGCTTCTTCTCGCTTCTCGCCCGAGACCCGTTGGGGCTACTTCCCTTCCGTAGCCGCTGCATGGCGTGTGAACGATGAGGCTTTCTTGGCAGACAACAAAGTAATGTCCGACCTAAAACTCCGTTTGAGCTACGGTCAGACCGGCCAGCAGTCCATCGGTTCCTACTACCAGCATTTGTCCACCTATACTGCATCTTACGATGAGTCCAGATACTTGTTCGGTAACAAGTGGTACACCACCTACCGCCCCAACGGCTACGATCCCAACATTAAATGGGAGACTACGGAAACTTACAACATCGGTATCGACTACGGTTTCTTGAACAACCGCATCTCGGGTACGATTGACTACTACTGGCGTAACACGAAAGACCTGCTGAACGACATTTTTGTACCTGCCGGCAGTAACTTCACCAACCGTATCGAAACCAACATCGGTGATATGGAAAGCAAAGGTCTTGAAATCGGTGTGAACTTGGTTCCCATCCAGACCAAAGATTGGGAATGGAACATCAGCGGTAACTTCACTTGGAATGCCTCAAAGATTACCAAGCTGAACACCATCGACAACGAGAGCAACTACGTAAAGACAGGTAACGCCGGAGGTACAGGCCGCTATCTGCAAGTACACATGGTAGGAGAGACTCCGAATACCTACTATCTACTGAAGCAAGCTTATGACGAAAACGGACAGCCGCTGGACGGTAAATACATTGCCAAAGACGGCTCCATCACTTCTAGCGAAGAAGACTCTAACAAGTACGTCACTGGTAAGAGTTCCAAGGCCCCTTACTATTGCGGTCTGTCCACCCGTCTGTCCTACAAGAATTGGGATTTGGGCATCAACGGACACGGTAGCTTCGGTTTCTATGTCTATAACTATGTGGCTGCTTCCAACTCCTTGGATGCACTCTATGGCAGCAACGGCGTTTCCAGCAACATCCTGCGTTCTACGCTCGAAAACAAGTTTACGCAAGACCGCCAGTTCACCGACCATTTCCTGGAGAGAGGCAACTTCTTCCGTATAGACAATATCACCATCGGTCATACGTTCAATAAACTGTGGAACGACGGGACATCGCTCCGTCTCTCCTTCGCCGTACAGAATGTATGCACTTTGAGCGGATACTCCGGTCTTGATCCGGAGCTTTATGACGGAATCGATAAAAACATCTATCAGCGTCCGCGTACGTTCATGCTGGGAGTTAACCTTAATTTTTAATGACTAAAAACAGATACATGATTATGAAAACTAGATATTTCAAATTAGTAACAGTATGTTTGCTGGCTGTGTCACTTTTTGCTTCTTGCCTGGGCGACCTGGATACATTGCCGCTGGATGATAACGAACTGACCGGTGAGATGGTGTACTCTACTCCCGAGGGCTATATCGGCATGATTGCCAAGTGTTATGCTGCCCTGATACAGACAGGGCAGAAGGGTGGTGACGGAGGAGACGGCGATGTGTCGGGCATCGATGAAGGATATTCTGGTTATACTCGTGCCTTGTTCTACTTGCAGGAAGCTTGTACGGATGAAATCGTATTCCAGTCCGGTGGCAGCAAGGGTGTACGTGCCATGCTTTACTTGAATTGGGATGCTTCTACTGAGATTGTGGGTTATCCTTATTACCGTCTTTTCATGACCATTAACTATTGCAACGAGTTCCTACGTGAATGTACAGAGAGCAAATTGCAGGAGAGAGGTGTGTATGAAGCCTTGAAAGACGAGTATCAATACTATTGTGCCGAAGCCCGCTTCATCCGTGCTTATAGTTACAGTATGCTCTGCGACCTTTACGGTTCTACACCCTTCGTGGACGAAACGATGGAAGTAGGTGACATGCCCGAGCAAGCCACTCGCGAGGAAATCTACAACTTTGTGGTGTCCGAACTGGAAGAATTGACCACCCTGCTGAAAGAACCCAAAAAGAACGAATATGCCCGTGTGGACCGTGTAGCAGCCTGGTTCTTGCTGTCACGTGTTTACTTGAATGCCGAAACTTGGGTAGGAAAGAATGAATACACAAACGCATACAAATATGCCAAAAAGGTAATTACGGAAGGTAATTATCCGCTGGCTTCCGATTATCGCCACATCTTCTTGGCAGACAATGAAACTTGTTCCGAAATCATCTGGCCGCTGGTGCAGGATGCAGACTATGCGCAAGGCAGCGCAGGTACTAACTTCCTGATTAAGGCGTTGATGAATGGAGATATGGGCAACTATATCCGGATAGGTGTGAACGGCACCTGGGGCAATGCCCGCGTAAAGACACAGCTGGTGGATATGTTCGAAGAAGAAGACCAGACTTTTGTGGCAGACGACATCTGGGGGAACGGCAAGAAAGACAAGCGTGCCCAATTCTTCTCTATTGGCCACACCAAAGAAACTTGGGTAGAAGGCAAGGAGTTCCAGAGCGATTTCAATAACGGCTACGCCTGCATCAAGTGGAGAAACGTGCGCAAAGACGGCAGTGAACTGGAACCAGGCGGCACGAAGTACTCCTCTGTCGATTATCCGATGTTCCGTACGGCAGATGCCTACTTGATGGCGGCTGAGGCTATTCTGCGTGGCGCCGAAGGTGGTTCGCGTACCGAAGCGTTGGAGTATGTGAATGAAATCAGAGACCGTGCTTACATGTCCGGCAAATATGGTAATGGCGTATCGGGACGCATCAGCGACAGTCGGTTGAATCTTGATTTCCTTTTGGATGAACGTGCCCGCGAGTTGCACATGGAGTTGGTTCGCCGTACAGACCTGATTCGTTTTGGTAAGTTCACCAAGGGATATAACTGGGACTGGAAAGGTAGTGACAATGGCGTGGCAGGTTCTTACATAGGTAAGGATGTGGACGACAAATACAACCTCTTCCCCATTCCGCAGGACGAGTTTACCACCAATCCTAATTTGACACAAAATCCTGATTTCTTGAACTGAAAAGCTTTATTATCCTATGAATTTTAGATTGAAACGAATCGTTTTTTCTACCATTCTTTTTGCCGCATCGGCTGTGCATACATCGTCGTATGCACAAGCCACGCGCGAAGAAATCTTCGATAACATTGCCGTTACCGGAGGAGTGTATTATGCCTATCCGGCACCGGGTGTACAGACCAAGGCACCGAAGGGTTACGAGCCTTTCTATATCAGTCACTTCGGACGTCATGGCTCGCGCTGGCTGATTTCTGACGAGGAGTATATCCGTGTGATGGAAGTGTTTGAAAAGGCACATCAGGCAGGTAAACTTACTCCGCTGGGCGAAGATGTGCGCAAGCGGTTGGCTATTGTCTGGGCAGATGCCGAAGGACGCGGTGGAGACTTGAGCCCAGTGGGCGTGGATCAGCAGCGCGGTATTGCCGAACGTATGTATCAGGCATTTCCCGAAGTCTTTAAAGGTGCGCCGGAGATGTCGGCATGTGCTACACTCGTAATACGTTGCGTACTCAGTATGGATGCCTTCTGCGAACGTCTGAAGGAATTCAATCCCCAACTGAAGATTGAGCGTGAATCTAGCAACAAATACATGCCTTACTTGAACTTTCATACGCAGGAAGCCATGAAGTTCACTTCGCACAAGGGCCCTTGGTACGAGGAGTTCCGCAAATTCGAGAAGAGCCATGTTCGTCCCGAACGTCTGATGAACTCACTTTTCTCCGATAAAGAGTTTGTCCATAAACGTGTGAATCCGGAGGAACTGATGCGCGGTCTTTATGCGATAGCCTCGGACATGCAGGACGTGGAGCAGGAAGTATCGTTCTATGATATTTTTGAGAAGCAAGAGTTATTCGACATTTGGCAGATACACAACTACAAGAACTACGTGTGCGACGGTCCCTCGCCCATGACCAACGGACTGATGGTGGCAAACGCCAAACCGACACTGGAGAACATCATTGCCGCTGCCGACGAGGCTATTGCTTCGGGTAGAAACTCGGCTACTTTCCGCTTTGCACATGATGGAAACATTATCCCCCTGGCAGGATTGATGAAGTTGGAGAACTGCTATAACGAGGAGGCCGACCCCGATAAGTTCTATCAGGCGTGGTGCAACTACAAGGTTGCGCCGATGGCAGGAAATATACAGCTGGTGTTCTTCCGCAAGAAAGGCTCGCCGGAAGATGTGATTGTAAAACTGTTGCTGCACGAGCATGAAGTAAGTATCCCGGTGAAGACGGATATGGCTCCTTTCTATCACTGGCAAGATGTGAGAGCTTTTTATAAAGGAATTGTAGACAGTCTGCCCGACAGACCGTAACATATTCTTCATGCTCCATACCGATTGCACGGTTTACGTTCGATTTTCTTTCCACAAGGGGAGCAAAAAACGGCGTAATCCGTGCAATTTGTGTCTTGTTCCTTCTCTTGTTCCTATTTTTTCCGTACTTTCGTCTCAACTTAAAGAAGTAACGATATGAAGATACGTGTAGGTTTCGGCTTTGATGTCCACCAACTGGTGGCAGGGCGCGAGCTTTGGCTGGGCGGTATCCGCCTGGAACATGAAAAGGGATTGTTGGGGCACTCGGATGCAGACGTGCTCATCCATACTATCTGTGACGCATTGCTGGGAGCGGCGAATATGCGCGACATCGGCTATCATTTTCCCGATACTGCCGGTGAGTTCAAGAATATAGACAGCAAGATTCTGTTAAAGAAAACAATAGAACTGATAGCTGCTAAAGGCTATTTGGTGGGTAATATTGATGCTACCATCTGCGCTGAGCGGCCTAAGTTGAAGTCCTATATTCCCGAAATGCAACGTACGCTTGCCGCGGTGATGGGAATAGACGAGGATGACATCTCCATCAAGGCCACCACCACGGAGAAACTCGGCTTTACGGGCAGGGAGGAAGGTATATCCGCCTATGCCACTGTATTGATAGTGAAGGAATGACATGAAATAATATCAACTCAATTTAATCATCCACTTATATGAAGAGAATCTCCTTGACCTTTTGTCTTGCACTCTTGTCCTTCTTGTTCTGCCCGGCACAAGTATCGCCTTTGCAGTTCGACAAGAACGGAGAGTTTAAAATCGTCCAGTTTACGGACGTCCACTTCAAGTATCGCAATCCGGCTTCGGACATCGCTTTGAAGCGTATCGGCGAAGTGCTTGATGCCGAGCGCCCCGATTTGGTAGTCTTTACCGGTGATGTAGTCTATGCCGCACCTGCCGATACGGCCATGCGTAAGGTGCTTTCCTATGCTGCAGACCGTAAGATTCCTTTTGTCGTAACCTTTGGCAACCACGACAACGAGCAGGGAAAGACACGTGCCGAACTCTATGACGTCATCCGCTCCATCCCCTTCAATATCCAGCCCGACCGTGGCGGAGTAGAATCGCCCGACTGTGTCCTCACCCTGAAGTCCTCGGACGGCAAGAAGGATGCAGCCCTGCTTTACTGTCTGGATTCCCATTCCTACTCCAAACTGCCCGACGTAAAGGGATACGACTGGCTCACTTTCGACCAGGTGAACTGGTACCGTCGGCAGAGTGCCGCTTATAAAGCAAAGAACGGCGGACAACCTTTGCCTGCACTGGCATTCTTCCACATTCCTTTGCCGGAATATAACGAGGCCGCTTCCGACGAGAACGCCATACTGATAGGTACCCGCATGGAAAAGGCTTGCGCTCCGGAACTGAATACGGGCATGTTCACTGCCATGAAAGAGGCCGGTGATGTGATGGGTATGTTTGTCGGGCACGACCATGACAACGACTATGCCGTGATGTGGAAAGGAATCCTTCTGGCCTACGGCCGCTTCACAGGTGGCAATACTGAGTACAATCACCTTCCCAACGGTGCACGTGTCATTGTGATGAAGGAAGGCGCCCGTACTTTCACTACCTGGATTCGTCTGAAAGGTGGCGAAATCGTTGATAAGACGGTCTACCCCGACAGCTATGTGAAGGACGACTGGCGTAAGCGCCCGTTGGTGACGGAATAGGTCTGCCCCGCGAGGGTGGTTTCCTGATAGCCCGAAGTCTATGCCCCTTCGCTGCAAGCATTACTCTTCTTACTGTACGAGATGCCCATCTCATACTGCATGAGATGTACATCTCGAACAGTGTGAGATGGGCATCTCGTGCAGTAAGAGCAATAGCCCTCCTTCTCTTCACCTCCGGTGTTCTCTTTCCTCCCCTCTATTCTTTCTGTCCGGATGTGGCAGCCTTACTGTCATTCACCTTTGGCTTTATTCATTTTGATGCAAACAGTTGCCGTGTCGGCTGATTTTATTAATTTTGCCGGAAGAAAAAAGAATGCCTTATGGACAGGATAAGAACCGGATTAGCCGCTTACGGAATGTCGGGACGTGTTTTTCATGCTCCCTTCATCTCCGTCAGCCCCCATTTTGAATTGACTGCCATTACGGAGCGCAGCAAGGAACTCTCCCGCGGGAAGTATCCCGACGCATGTATTGTGAGGAGCTTTGATGCGCTTATCGGACTGGAAGGGCTGGATTTGGTTGTCATCAACACACCGGACGGCACCCATTATGAATATGCCCGCCGTGCCCTCGAAGCAGGCAAGCATGTGATTGTGGAAAAACCTTTCACCACTACTGTAGCGGAAGCAGAGGAACTTGTGGCGCTTGCCGCGAGCCGGGGGCTGACCCTGAGCGTTTACCAGAACCGGCGATGGGATGGCGATTTCTTGACAGTCAGTCAAATACTGTCCGAAGGCTTGCTGGGGCATCTGGTGGAGTTTGAATCTACCTTTCCCCGTTACCGTAATTTCGTCAGGCCGGATACTTGGAAGGAGACCGGAAAGGATGGCGGTGGACTGACCTATAACCTGGGTGCTCACGTCATAGACCAGGCTGTGCAACTCTTCGGGATGCCCGAAGCTGTTTTCGCGGATATTGCCACGTTGCGCAAGGACGGCAAGGTGGACGATTATTTCATTATCCATTTGTTGCGTCCCTCGAAAGCGCCCGAAGTGAGGATAACACTGAAGTCCAGTTATCTGATGTGCGCGAACGAACCCCGTTTCGTTCTTCATGGCAGGGAAGGGTCTTACGTGAAGTATGGTCTCGACCCTCAGGAAGCGGCCTTGACCGAGGGGCTGCTGCCCGGCACTCCGCACTGGGGCGAGGAAGACAAATCCTTCTGGGGATTGCTTCATACCGAAAGGGACGGCAAAGTCGTGCGTGAACCGTATCCGAGCCTTCCCGGTGATTATGCAGCCTTTTACGACAATATCTATCAGCATATCCGTTGCGGCAAACCGTTGCAGAGCGACGCTCGGGAGGTGGTCGGAGTCATCCGACTGATAGAGGCAGCCTGGGAGAGTAGCCGTATGCAGCGTGTGGTTCGTATCTGAGAAAGCCCTTTACTTGGCAGCGCCTTGCAGCTTGACATGGGTCAGCCGGGTATATTTGGTGCTTCCTATTAAATAGGTACGTGCTATGCGTGCCGATGCTATTGCCATGATTTCCCCTGTTTGGTAGGCGTGTTCCACGGCGGGCAGCCGGCATGATTTCCGGCTTGCCGTGCGTGCGTTTATCCGGATGCTGACGAAGTTGCCGACGGAGTCTCTCAGTTTCAACACTTGGCACACGTAGAAATAAGGAGTGGTTCCTTTGAGTTGTGTCTTGTACGGATTGTCCTCCAGTCGCACGCTGAGCACGGTCAGTGTCAGGTTCTTCACCTTTTCCCCTTCCTTCCCCAGAAAATGTCCGCCGGTGGTCTGGTACGTCTTTCTCCGTTGTATGTCGAGGTAAACCGAATGGTAAATCTTGGCAATCTGTACGAAACGTTCCTGCTTGGGGATGCGTGGCTGAAACTTGAAAGCTATCCACGCAAGGTAGGCGGGGTCTATACGGAGGATTTCGTGCAGGAAGTGCCCACGGTATTTTCCTATGGGGATGATGTCGTCTCCTTTGCTCTGCATTCTTTTGGCGTTGTGCTCCACAAGCAGCAGGCTGCGCGGCGAGTAGAAGCATAACGTGCTTGCCATCCGCAGCGTTTCGTGAATGTCGGTAGAAAGGTCGCAAATGTAGAAGATGGATTGTCTTTCGGGCAGTGGAGAGTAAACCCATAAAGTATATTGGGGATGTTCCGGCCGGGGCAGTACGACAAGATAAGCGCCCGCTTCCTTGTAAGGGGCTCTCCCTTGATTGTATGCATTCAACTTACTATACAGTAAGTCTTGTTCAGTCTGCGGTATACCGGGTATGATTGGATTTGCCATAGCTCGGAATAATTTATTTCAAATATACCTTTTTGGAATGAAAAAAGCAAGGGGAAGCCAAAAAATATCATAAATGTGTGTTGGTTATTTCCATGCGGCCTTGTTCTGTACCTGCCCTTTCACCATGTTGTTAGGAAAACTTACTTTTTCGAGTAAAGAGTGTTTCATTCAGTAATATTTTCTATATTTGCATTTCAATCTTTCCATTGTTTTTTATAAATGTTGGCTAATGTTTTGTGACGGTATTGCATAACCTTAAATGAAAACCTGATGGTACACTTATATAGATATATCATTTTAATAATCTGTCTTTGCACTACCCAAATGGTTTCCGCATACGGATTGAGATTTCGTGGCGCGGCCAGCCCTATCGATGAAAGAACATCCTATGATGTGTTTGCCCACAGTTCTCCCTCTTTCAAGGACTACTTCGACTTGGAGTTCAACATGGCCCTGTATTCTACCGAGAGTGTCGGCTATGTATTGCGGGTTAAAGGAGCTGACGAAGGACAGATTTTCAATCTTTTCTTTGATTTTCGTGGCGATGACATCTTGTTCCGTCTGAACCAGGAGGGGAAGTGTGTGTTGATAGCCTTGCCTGTCAGTAAGGCGGAGGCGATGAAATCCCATTGGTTTAAGGTAAAGATAGCTTTCAACCTGAAGCAGGATGAGATTACTCTCAGAATTCACAATCAAGAAAAGGTATGCAAAGGTGTGCTGCTCTCTGATGAGTTCAGTCCGAAAATAGTGTTCGGTAAGAGCGACCACATCATTGACGTTCCGGAGATAGCTATTGATAAGGTGGCTGTGAATGCCGATTGTACTTACACATTTCCCTTGGATGAGGCGGACGGAGAATCGGTCTGCAACCGGGAAGGTATTCTTTATGGAAAGGTGGAGAATCCGATATGGTTGATTAACGAGGCCTGCCACTGGAGGAAAGAGGGGGGCTTTGCGTCGGCATCGGAAGCTGGTTCCTGCTACAATGCCGACAGAAACGAGATTTATTATTTCAACCGTGATTCGTTGTTCGTCTACAATATGGAGACGGGAAGCACTTCTGCCAAGGCTTTTGCCGAACGGTGCCCTGTGAAGCTGTTTCTTGCCGGCAGTTTCTTCGATAGTGGCAGTGAAAGGCTCTATGCCTACGAGGTGTATGCCGAGAATGGAGAAACGGAGCCTATGATAGCGAGTTTGGATTTGCAGACGTTGAGCTGGAGGGTGGAGAGCTACAGTCGGCTGGACATGCAATTGCATCATCACTGCTCCTATTATGATGCAGTTCGCAAACGTTACACCATCTTCGGCGGCTTCGGCAATATGTACTACAGCAATAAGTTCTATATGTTCAATGCGGAGGAGGGACGTTGGGAAACGCAGGGTTCTCTGTCCGGCGATTTTCTTTGTCCGCGCTATTTCTCTTCGGCCGGTTATCTGGACCGTAATCATTCTGTCTATGTTTTCGGCGGTATGGGCAATGAATCGGGCGACCAGGTGGTAGGCCGTCGCTATTTTCACGACCTTTATAAAGTGGATTTGCAAGAAATGCGTGTGCAGAAACTTTGGGACATTTCAGAAGGACAACCTAATGTGGTTCCGGTGCAGGATATGGTTATACTGAATGACTCTTGTTTCTATGTTTTGCGTTATCCCGAAAGTGTGTCCAACTCGTTTTTGCATCTCTACCGTTTTTCTGTAGAAGACGGCAGTTTTCATATATTGGGTGATTCCATTTCCATTTACTCCGATAAAATTACCACGAACGCTCGTCTTTATTACAACGAGCGCCAAAGCAGGCTTTTTGTGACCGTGCAGGAAACAAGCGACGACGTGTCTTCCAGATTTTCCGTCTATTCTCTGCTCTTCCCGCCGGTTTCTCTTGACAAATATACTGCACATAACGGTGGAGGAAATGCTTCACATGCGTGGCTTGTACTGGTAGCCGCGGTTGTGGCTGTAGCTGGCGGCAGCGTATGGATGTACAAGTGGCGTCGAAACTCCGGCAAGGGCGAGGATAGCGAAACCGCGAGAGGCGACAAGGAGCAACTTCCTGATGCTTCTGATGCAAAGGTAGAGAAGATGGCGGCAGATACGGGAGTTGCCAATTCGGTGTATTTGTTCGGTGATTTTTCTGTTTTCGACCGGAACGGACGCAATATTTCTTATATGTTTTCCTTGCGTATCAAGCAGATATTCTGTCTCATTTTGCGTTATAGCGATGCCGACGGAATTTCTTCCAAGCAACTGAGCGATTTGATATGGCCCGACAAGCCAAAGGACAAAGTGAAAAACTCGCGTGGAGTAGCCATCAATCACCTGCGCAAAATTCTAAAAGAATTGGATGGCATAGAACTGGTTTACGAAAAAGGATGTTTCCGCTTCACGCTGTCCTCCGGTTTTTATTGCGACTACTTGCGCTTTATGGCGATAATTGCCGGAAACCGGATAGAGGAATGCCGGCAAGAGTTTTTGCATATCGTAGGGCGTGGCAAGTTTGTAGGTTTTATGGACAGTCCGTTGTTCGACGGTTTCAAGCAAGATGTGGAGTGCCGTTTGGAGGTGTTTGTCTTGCAACTGATGAAGAAGGCTTTCGAGGCACAGGATTATTCGGAAGCTGTGAGCTTGGCCGAAGCGGAATTCAATATCGACCCGGTGAACGAGACGGCTTTGTACTGTTGCATCAAGTCACTTTTCATGCTCAAGCATGAGAATGCCGCTATTGGCACTTACCAGAGATTCGTGGCGGAATACAAAAAATACACGGGGGAGGATTATCCTCATCCTTTCAGTCTTTACTGGAGTTAGTTTCCCGGCACGTTGCATCCGGTGCTTCCAGTCTTTTCTCTTTTTGTTCTTCGGTCTGCCTCTTTCAGCTTGTCCGATAACTCTTGTCATGTTACATCTATGGCTGATAACTGTTTACAAAGCAAAAAACTTTTGACTTCAGTCGCATATTCAGGGTACCTCAGTTGTATACTTAGGGTGCCTTAGTCATATACAGAGATAGGACTATTATGAGACTTTTGATAATCAATTCTTTAAGAATTAAGGCTCCGGCATTGATAAAAGGAGACAAATGGACTGTTGGAAATGGGAATTTGGTAGAGCGTGCGATAATTGCTTGACTTGCGTTGCCCATTTCAAAACTAGAAGAGCCGAATGAATCCTTTTCTTTCCTTTCTTTTATGGGTTAAAATGGCCCGGATTAATGCTTTTTTTATCCCATTATACTCAAATTAACCCTAAAATTAACCCATAAGAAATCAAATTTGTAGTCGAAGGGGCGGTTTATAATGCCCTGAGGCTGATGTGGTCGATTGGCATCGGCTCCTTTGTTGTATTAACTTCTAATAATAATTAAACTATGAAACAGGCAAAAAAACTGAAAGTCTTCGGACTGATGACCATGCTTATAAGTATGGTGTTCATGGTAAGCTCCTGCTCGGATGACGATACGGACGGAGGGGGGGTATCTTATGGCAAGGTGACGGGTGTCGTCACTGACGATTTATCTTTTCCCCTTGAAGGGGTAACGGTTCAGGTCGATGGTTCCGGTATAACGGCTACACCGGACGGTCCGCGGGCCACGACAAATTCACAGGGTGTGTATACACTCGAAAACATTTCAATAGGTACACATATAATTACATTTACGAAAGCCGATTATCAGACGGTAAGTGTTACCGTCGTAGCTGGAAAATTCAATGAAGAACAAGTAGCCGAAGTCAGTCCTAAGATGGAGTATGCAGCTGCAAAAATCAAAGGAAAAGTGACCGATGCAGGAAAGGGTAGTGCTCCGTTGGAAGGAGTGACAGTCAGCATCAGCTCCACGCAGACTACCACCACCGGAAGCGACGGTACGTTTGAAATCGGCAACTTGCCACTGGCCGACTATACCGTTACCTTCACGAAAGAGGGTTATGCTTCTATCGTGAAGAAAGTGGTTATGGCCGACTTTACGGACGGCATTGCTACTACAGACGTGCGCATGGGGGGAACGGAAATCCTGCGCGGACTGACCATCGACGACTTGAAAGCTGCCGAAAAATGGTATTATAACGAATACCGCGGTGGACGAAACGCCGAAAGCTATCCCCACTGGGACTGGGCTTGCAACTACATGTGTACGATGGACTTCCGTGGCGACTGGGAAGAGCAGAACGAAGGTACCACTCTCCGCATTCGCAACAATGAGGCCGACCGTAGCAATCCGGCAGATATGGAAGTGTTCGATTCATTTGTCTTCGGTAGCAAGCTCATTACACCCGACAACTACATTATGACACTCCAAATCCGTACGCACAATGCTGATGACGCTGCTCCGGCTTACTATGGTGTGCAGGTGGTAGACTTGTCTGAGGCCGATCCGAAAGCCAAGATTATTGGCGATGTCAGAACCTATGCTTCCGGTGATTACGGTTCAGTCCCAGTAGACCTGAGCGAATACATCGGTAAGGAAATCATCATCGCCATCGGTACTTTCCGCGCCCAGACAGGCGACTATTGGAAACAGCTGGTATTGCGCCGCATCTCGTTTGCCACAGAGGTGGTTAAAGGCTGGGGCTGGTTGCCGGGTACCGAAATCGCAAAGCTGGAAGGTTGGAAGATGACGCACGAGATGGTACGCTCCACCATGCCGCATATCAAGTCGCAGTTTACCGGTATCAATCCCATTGAAGGAAACCGTGATAACTATGTGGACGCTTATCGTGCTTGGCGCGAGGTAGACCACGTATGTGCCGAGTGGTCGTATATGCCGTTGACCAAAGACCCCGAAGTATTCCCTTCCGAGGGTTATCTGATTAAGACACGCGGTGGAAACGCTGTAAGCACTACCGTGCCCGAATCTTACTTCTATGCCAAGTTTTCCATTGCTTCCGGACGCAACAAGCTGACGCTGAAGACGCGTAACTTCAGCGCCACCAACGCCACCTTCTTCAAGGTGACAGCCATTCGTATGGACGGAACTGTTACCCACTTGGCACCTGTCTCTAATACAGCTCGGTTTGCCGAAGCGGCTGCCGACGGTTGCTGGAAGTTTATCCACGAGGCCGGAGGAAAGGGCGATTCGGAAGGATATGCCGATTTCGTTTACGATTTGTCTCAGTTCAACGGAGAAGACGTGATGTTGACCATCGGCATCTTTAAGGGCGAAGCGAATGACGATGAGAACAAGCTGGTGATGCGTGGCATAACAATGGAATAACAAACTACTGATATTTAATTATTCTTGAAGCTTTCCCCTTGCTTCTTTCCGCATCTTATGGAAGAAGGAGGAGGGAAGGCTGAGGAAACTAATAGTATGTATGAACAGAATGAAAAAATTATTTACTTTACTGACTTTGCTTTTATGGACGTTAGTGGCTTGCAGCAACGACTCTGCTGCTGATGAAAAGCCGGGCAGCGGGGGGACGGATATTCCTGTGGGTAATCTGCCGATGCAGAACGTGGCGCGTGCCATAGAACTGATTGACAATGCCGTGGAGTGCTATTTCACGGGTACGGGCATGGCTATGTCACGTTATTACAATCCTTATACCGGCAATCGTTCCAGCGAGTTGGGCAGTGTGTGGATGTACACCAGTTCCATTGAGGCTGTAAACGCTGCGATGAAAGCCATGAAGACCGGGCAGGCAAAGGGTGAAACGGCTCTTTATGATTCTCACTTTAACCGTTACAAGGAACTCTTGACCCAACTTTATGATAATTTGGAGTATTACGCAGGTACTTTTACGCTGACCTCTTATACGCAGACCAAGCAGTGGACGGTATACGGCGTAAACCGTGGAAACGACAAAGGAACTGCCCAGGTAGAAGGCATCCTCAATGTTTACGATGACCAGATGTGGCTGGTACGTGAATTATTGGAATCCTATCATATCACCGGTGAGCAGCGCTACCTGGATAAGGCGGAATACCTGGCAGAGTATGTGCTCGATGGCTGGGACTGCACGCTCGACGAGCAGGGCAGACAGCTGGGAGGCATCACCTGGGGCCCCGGTTATCTCTCCAAGCACTCTTGCAGCAATGGCCCTATGGTCAGCCCGCTGGTATGGCTACACGAGATTTATAAAGGAAAGTCCGATGAAGTGACCTACGGCTACGTGGATACGGACAACAGCCGCAAGCTGCGTACAGAGAAGAAGGCCGATTACTACCTGAACTTTGCCAAGGTCATTTACGACTGGCAGAAGGCACATCTGTTGCGCCCCGACGGCGTGTACGACGATATGATGGGTGGAGCTGAATCGCCTGAGATAGAATATGTCACTATTGACGGTGTCCGCTATCGGAAAGGCACCAAGCTGCGCGACCGCGTAGGTCCCGCCATCACTTACAACAGCGGTACGATGCTTTCCGGTGCAGCCGACCTCTATCGGGCAACCAGCGATGCCGCTTACCGCACGGACTTGGCTGCATTGACCGACAAGAGCTTTGCCTATTTTGCCAAGGAGGACGCCTCCAAGCCGGGTTGCTACGCCTTCGACATCAGCGGCTTCCGCAACTGGTTCAATGGCGTGCTGATGCGCGGATATGTGGATGCCTCTGCGGCGCACACCGCTGCATCGGGCTGTATCGCGGCTTTCCAGCACAACTTGGATTATGCCTACGATAACTACCTCTACAAACAGATGCTTCCTACCAATTTGCTGGTGGGCTGGAACAAAGCCGAGAAGAGCAAGAACAATGTGGAAGCAATGTTCACTTTTGCCTTTGCCGCAGAATATGCCGTATTGGCCAATTATGAATGGAGCAAGAATTAATATTAAAAAATAATGGACTATGAAAGATTTTAGCAAGATGCGACAAGGACTGGCTTGCGTGGTGATGGCATTGCTTATGATGCTGATTCCGACAGGCGTTTTCGCACAGAACTCTATTTCCGTTTCGGGAGTAGTGATAGACGATACCAACGAGCCGGTTATCGGAGCGGCCGTTATGGTGAAAGGCACCACCGTCGGTGTGATTACCGACATTGATGGCCGTTACACCATCAACGCTCCTGCCGATGGTGTCCTCAGCTTTTCCTACGTGGGATTGAAAAGCAAGGAAGAGAAAGTGAACGGACGTACCACCATTAACGTTGTGATGCACACCGACTCCCAGATGATAGATGAGGTGGTGGTTATCGGTTACGGTACGCAACGCCGTGGTTCGGTAACGGGTGCCGTTGCCGGCGTAAAGGGTAAGGATATGATTCAGACCAAGAACGAAAACCCACAGAATATGTTGACTGGACGTGTGGCAGGTCTTCGTGTATGGCAGAAGAGTTCCGAACCCGGTACGTTCAATAACAGTTTCGATGTGCGTGGTATGGGTACGCCGCTGGTGGTTATCGACGGTATTCCCCGCAGTGTGGAAGAGTTCCAACGCTTGAATGCTCAGGACATCGAGGACATCTCCGTATTGAAAGATGCCTCTGCTGCCATCTACGGTGTGCGTGCCGCCAACGGTGTGGTACTGGTGACCACCAAGAAGGGAGCGGCTGGCAAGACCGAATTCTCTTACAACGGTTCTTACACCTTCCAGCAACCTTCGCGTATGCCTGAGTTGTGTAATCCTTTTGAATCAATGACGCTCTTCAACGAAATGTCTATGAACAACATCAACGGTGGTTCGTGGGTATTCGGCGAAGATGCCTTCGAGGCATACCGCAACGGCACACGTCGTACGACGGACTGGAACGACCTGATTATCTCCAACGTGGCTCCTCAGACACAACACGACATCAGCATCTCCGGTGGTACCGAAAAGACGAAGTTCTACATCAGCATGGGGTACTTCTATCAGGAAGGCATCTTCCGTTCCGGCGACTTGAATTACAACAAGTTCAACTTGCGTTCCAATATCTCCACCGAGATTACCAAGGGTATCAAGTTCGAACTGGGTGTGAGTGCTGTTTCCGACGAACGTAATACGCCTTTCTCAAGTGCGCAGGACATCATTCGCAACTACTGGCGTCAAGGTGTGCTCTATCCTGCGTTCGCCGACCCCGAAGGAACGATGTTGAACTACAACGGTTTGGATATGGAACAGAACACCGTGGCTATGATGACGGCTGACGTTTCCGGTTACAAGAAGTACAAACAGAAATATTTCCAGTCCTCGGCTACTCTGACGGCAGACTTCGGCGAATACACTCCGGTGTTGAAGGGGTTGACTGCCAAAGCTATGTTCAGCTACGACTACCGTGCCGACAACAACGAGGCTTTCCGCAAAGAGTACTATCAGTATGCTTACGACGAGCAGACCGGTGCTTACAACCAGAAGGTCTACAACGAAAGTTCGCCCAGCAATATGCGTCGCGAGTTTTATGACAAGTCTCAGATGCTGGGGCAGTTTACCGTGAACTACAACCGCACTTTCAACGATGTTCACCACGTAGGCGGTGTAGTTGGTTGGGAAGTCCAGAAGCGCAACGGCGATAACTTCTACGCCATTCGCGACTTGGCATTCTCTATGCCTTATCTGCTGGCGGGAGTGACCGAAGGTCAGATTGGTGCTATGCAGACAGGTGGTGGCGACCTCTACGAACAAGCCAACGAAGCCTTGATAGGTCGTGTCAACTACTCGTTTGCCGACCGCTACCTGCTGGAAGCACAGTTCCGTTACGACGGTTCCAGCAAGTTTGCCAAAGGACATCAATGGGGTTTCTTCCCCTCCGTATCGGCAGGTTGGAGAATTTCCGAAGAACCTTTCTTCAAGAGTATCGATGCTCTGAAATTTGTCAATCAGTTGAAGTTGCGTGCCAGCTATGGTGTACTTGGTGATGACGGTGACTTGAATTACGACTGGGCGATGGGATATACCTATCCTGCGACAAGTTCCAATATGGCTAATGGTGACTATGCTTCTTACTCACCGGGTTATGTCTTCGGCGGCAAATTTATCAGTGCAGCCAGTCCGATGGCGCTGCCCAATGAGGACATCACGTGGTTCAAGTCCAAGACGTTCGACATCGGTTTTGACTTTGAGGCTTGGAACGGTATGCTGGGTGTTTCATTCGACTACTTCAACCGTTTGCGTACCGGTCGTTTTGCCCGTCGTTCCGGTGCCTTGCCTACCGTGGTAGGTGCCACTGCTCCGCGCGAGAATCTGGACAGCGACCGTCAGTTCGGTATGGAATTGGAATTGACACACCGTCATAAGATTGGTCAGGTGGCCTACAACCTGAAAGGTATTGCTACCGTTACCCGTCAGAAGTACCTGACAGCTTCGGAGAAGGGACCTTGGGCGAACTCCTACGACCGCTGGCGCAACGATAACCTGACACACCGTTACCAAGGTGTGCAGTTTGGATATACTTCTGCCGGACGTTATACCAGCTGGAACGATATCTGGAGCTATAACGCTTTCAAGGAACGCGACATTCTGCCGGGCGATTATAAATATGAAGACTGGAACGGTGACGGCGAAATCAACGGCCAAGACGAACACCCGTTTGCTTTCGACCAGACTCCGTGGTTGCAATTCAGTTTGAATGCCGGTCTGCAATGGAAGAACTTCGACTTCAATATGTTGTTGCAAGGTTCTGCACTGGGCTCTATGGAATACAAGGAACCGCTGCACGAAATCTGGGGTAAGAACGGTGGTGGCGCATTGACTCAATTCCTCGACCGCTGGCATCCGCTGGATCCGAAAGCCGATCCATACGATCCTGCTACGGTTTGGACTTCCGGTCACTACGCTTACACAGGCCGCTGGGCAAAAAACAATTCAGCCTTCAACCGCGTAAGCACTGCTTACCTCCGCTTGAAGAGCATCGAACTGGGTTACACTTTCCCGAAATTGAAACAGATTCCCAATGCCAGCCTGCGCGTCTATGCCAATGCTTACAACCTGCTCACTTTCACAGGTGTGAAGTTTGTAGACCCTGAACATCCCGATGATGACCTGGGCCGTATGTATCCGTTGAACAAGACCTATACACTGGGCGTTTCGCTCTCATTCTAAATAACCAATGATATAAATCTAAAAAGAACAATAAATATGAAACATAAACTGATATCCGCGATGTTGTGTATGACCCTCGCCACTTCCTGTGTCGATATGGACATTGCACCCAAGAATATCGTGACTTCCGAGTCGTTGCTTTCCAATGAATCGGGAATGGACATCTATATGGCACGTATGTATAGCAATATGCCGTGGGAAGACTTTAAATATATGGCTCAATGGGGATTGAATTTCAGCGGCTGGCTGAATGCTATCGGTATCGAGGGCACCGGCGAAGCTATGAACCGCGATGGTATCTGCCGTGCGTTTACCGGTGAAGACAATGCTTATTGGGGAAGAGCTTTTGAATTGTTGCGCGACGCCAACTACCTGATTGAGAACCTGCCGAAGTACCAAGGTTCCTATGCCGAGATTGCCTACAATCACTATTTGGGTGAAGCTTATTACGTGCGTGCCACGGTCTTCTACGCCATGGCTCGTCGTTTCGGTGGTATCCCTTTGGTGACAAAGGTCATCCAGTACCCCGGGGACGGTAATCTGGAAGTGCCCCGTGCCAGTGAGGAAGAAACTTGGGACCGGATTCTGGAAGATTATGACAAGGCCATCGAACTGATGATGGCTACCAGCCCCAAGAGCGGTTACAGCAACAAGTATGTAGCGTTGGCTTTCAAATCCGAAGCAATGCTCTATGCAGGTAGCGTGGCTAAGTACAACGAAACAGTAACCGGCCGTCTGACCGGTCTGGGTGCCAAGACCGGCGTGCGTGTCATCGGATTTGATGAAGGCCGTTGGCAAGAGGCTTCCAAGAAATACTTTGCCGAGGCTTATAAGGCTGCTTCCGAAGTAATCAAGAGTGGTGTATACTCACTTTACAAGAAGAAATGGGCTGCCAACGACCCGGAAGCACAATACCAGAATATGGTGGATATGTTCTCCGATCTTAACGGTAATCCGGAGAATATCTATGTAAAGGAATACGTCTATCCTACCAGTACCCATGCTTACGACTCTTACAACCTGCCACGTACTTTCAAGGCTCCGTTGAACTGCGGTGTCTGCCCGACAGCAGACTTTGTAGAGTTGTTCGACGGTTTCGACCGCTATGCCGACGGTACGCTGAAGGTAACGACCGGTAATTCGAACACCGAGGGCAACTATATTATGTATGACGAACCGATGGATTATTACAAGAATGCCGAACCGCGTCTGCGTGCATATGTCATCTTCCCCGGTGATATGTTCAAAGGCAAGGAGATTGAGATTTATGCCGGTGTTTACACAGGTTCTGCACCGATCAAACCGCTCTTTAATGATTATTCGTATGGCTCGGCTACTGTTAAGTACAACCACCTGAGTGCTTATACTGAAAAGCCCAAGACGCTCTATCTGAGTACCGGTGCTAACGACCAGCAGGAAATCGTGACGTTGGCGAATGGCTCTACAATGACGGCTGCCGGCGAAAACGGCCCTTTCTATAATGATGGCGGTAGCGCAATGACCGGTCTGTTGTCTCGTAAATGGTTGAATCCCGATCCTGCATTCGTGCCCCGCGAAGGTAACAGTGCACAGCCTTTCATCTTGATGCGTTATGCCGAAGTATTGCTGAACGCTGCTGAGGCTGCTGTGGAACTCTCGCTGGCAGGTGCTTCCTCACCGGACGGTACCGATATGTTGGGCGTGGCTACGCAGGCAGTCAACGACATTCGCGAACGTGCCGGTGCCAAGTTGCTGGCTTCTTCACTGAACGGTACGGTAAACAGCCGTGACATCGTTCGCAAGGAGCGCCGTAAAGAGTTGGCGTTTGAAAACAAGATCAAGTGGGATTTACGCCGCTGGCGTGTAAATCACTATGAAGGTCGCGACGGATTCTGGGGCGAACAATGCGACAAGGACCGTTTCAGCAATACGACTCGTTATCGTTTCCGTGGTATCTATCCGTTCTACTCGACAGCTACTGGCAAGTGGTTCTTCGATGTTTGCTTCAACTACACTACGGCAGGTGACAAGGACTTCGGTTATACTCCGTTGGACTATTACTTTGAAATCCCGGGCGGTGAGGTATCGAAGAGTAACGTAATCGATCAGCAGCCTAACCGATAAAAACTAATTAGACAATTAAAAACTTAAAAGTATGAGAAAGACAATATTTTATAGCTTATTCAGCACCCTGTTTCTGTTGACCTCGTGCAGTATGTTTGAAATAGACAACTATGATGAGCCTGCCGAAACGATTTGGGGCGAGGTGGTTGATGAAGCCACAGGCAAGCGTGTACTGACCGATCAGGGCAGTGAGGGTATCCGTGTTCGTCTGACCGAATTGAGCTGGGGCGACAACGTACAGCACAATCCCGACTTCTTCTGCATGATGGACGGTACGTTCCGGAATACAAAGATTTTCAAGGGTGAGTACAACGTCCGTGTCGATGGTCCCTTCATTCCCTTGGTACGTGAAAACACGGACGGTACTTTGCTTTACGACGGTTCCGTCAATACGGAAATCAGTGGTACGACGAAGCTGAAATTTGAAGTGCAGCCTTTCCTGAATGTGGAGATTGTGGGTAATCCGCAGGTAAGCAACGGAGTTGTCAAGGCACAGGTACGCGTGACTCGCGGTGTGTCAGATGACATCTTCCGTGAGAAAATCCAGCCGATGGGCAACTGGAAGGACGAATACCTGAACGTAACCGATATACAGCTTTTTGTCAGCTATTCAAGCACCGTGGGCTATCGGGCACGTGACGAACGTTGGTCAAGCAGCATCAACTACGACGGCAAGAGCTTTGAGGAGTTGCTGGGCAAGGAAGTTACCATTCAGTCGAACGGTAGTGTACCCTCGGGGCGCAAGGTGTTTATACGCGCAGCTGCACGTATAAACTACGATACGCCTGTGGGTAGTGGTGTTCGCAGATGGAACTACAGCGAACCGATGGAGGTGCTGATTCCTTAATCAGACAAGCTCGTATAGTAGCGTGTGCCGAAAAGACTGGTACAATAGAGTTTTTTAGATGCGTCTAAAAAATGCGATACAGTGTTTTCGACACACACTTTCTGTCTATGTGAAGCCATTGTTGCAGATAATGGCAAGAGCAAGAATCCAAATTTCATAAAAAAACAGAAATTGATATGAAGCAAAAACATCTTTTGATGAGTCTGGCTATCTTGGCAACGGGCATTCCTGCGAGTGCTCAGACCCGGAATAGTGTGAAAACTACTTTTCAAACCTCACGCGAGTGGAAGCCTGCCATCGACAATAGGGCTGATGCCGTGATGGTGTATGGAGTAGGGGGAAATCCCTCGGACAAGTCACGCAAGCTCTCTTTCGAGGAACGTGTGAAATCCTGGAAAGATCGTGGATATACCATTCATTTTATGACCGGCATTGCCTGGGGCGAATACCAGGATTACTTCACCGGACAATGGGACGGGAAGTGGCATCTGGACGAAGGACAAGTCACACAGGCCGGAGATACGATATGGCATGGACACATGGTTCCCTATATCGTACCGTCGGAAAATTTTCTGAAATACCTGAAAGAAAGACATGTGAAGAGGGTGATTGATGCCGGTGTGGATGCCATTTTCATGGAGGAGCCCGAGTTCTGGGCAAGAGCCGGTTATAGTGAGTCCTTTAAGAAGGAATGGAAAAACTACTATGGCTTCGACTGGAGACCGCAACATGAGTCTCCGGAAAATACTTACTTGTCGAGCAAGCTCAAGTATTATTTGTACTACCGTGCGTTGAACGAGGTTTTCACCTTTGCCAAGGAATACGGCAAAAGCAAGGGGATGGACGTGAAGTGCTATGTGCCTACCCATTCATTGGTGAACTACTCGCAATGGCAGATTGTCAGTCCGGAAGCAAGTCTGGCTTCGCTTCCTTGCGTGGACGGTTACATAGCCCAGGTATGGACCGGCACTTCGCGTGAGCCGAATTTCTTTGACGGTTGCAAACGTGAGCGTGTGTTTGAGACTGCCTATCTGGAATATGGCTCCATGGAGTCGATGACTGCTCCCACCGGTCGTAAGATGTTCTTCCTGACCGACCCTATTGAAGACTGGCCGCGTGACTGGGCAGATTATAAGAAGAATTATCAGGCCACCTTTACGGCACAATTGCTCTATCCCAACATAGCCGATTACGAAGTGATGCCTTGGCCGGAACGTATCTACGAAGGACTATACCGTACAAGTGCCAATAGCGATAAGAAAGAACGCATTCCCCGTTTCTATTCCACACAGATGCAAGTGATGATTAATGCCTTGAACCGTATGCCTCTGACCGATAAGAAACTGACCGGAAGCGAAGGATTCAGCGTACTGATGGCGAATTCCTTGATGTTCCAGCGTTTCCCTACGCACAACGGATATGAAGATCCGCAACTTGCCAACTTCTACGGTCAGGCGTTGCCTTTACTCAAACGGGGCGTGCCCGTTAAGACCGTCCACATTGAGAACCTTGGCTATAAAGAAGCGCTGGCTGACACAAAAGTGTTGCTGATGACTTATGCGAACATGAAACCGCTTGAGTCCGAAGCGCACAGCCGCATTGCCGATTGGGTGAAGAAGGGCGGGGTGCTGATTTACAGTGGGACGGACAACGATCCATTTCAGAATGTAAGAGAATGGTGGAATACCAACGGGCATAACTATGCAACTCCTTCCGCACATCTTTTTGAGCAGATGGGACTCCCTGCCAGACCGGAACAGGGAGAATACAGTTACGGTAAGGGAACCGTATGTATTGTCCGTACCGACCCTAAAGATTATGTCCTGCATGAAGGCGGTGACAAAGATTTTTTGTATCTTGCAGCCCGAATGTACGAGCAGAATGCCAAAGCGGGGAAACTGGAATTCAAAAATAATTTCTATCTGCAAAGGGGGGATTACGACTTGGCTGCTGTGCTTGAAGAGAGCGTGAGCGACGAGCCGTTTACTGTGGAAGGATGTTTGATTGACCTTTTCGACCCTCAATTACCGATATACACTTCCAAGCGGATAAATCCGGGTGAACAATCTTTGTTGCTGAATGTGGAGCGCGTGGCCGGTAAGAAGAAGCCTCAGGTTCTGGCTTCGGCAAGTCGGGAAGAACAGGAAGAACGCGGAAAAGGCCGGTACTCCTATGTGGCGAAAAGTCCTGCCGAGACTTCAAACGTATCGCGGGTGCTGTTGCCCCGTTGTCCTAAGAGTGTGACAGTTGACGGCAGAGAAGTATTCGATGCCGAGCGTTGGCATGCAGCAAGCCATACCTATTTGATAGAATTTGAGAATAATCCTGACGGAGTGTCGGTGAAGTTTTGCTGGTAATCTCGGCCCTTTTATTTTTTAAGTGTAACAACATAAACAATTATTTTATATAACCAATATGAGAAAAAAGCTTTTATACACCTTGTTGGCATCATGCCTTTTTGCATGCAGTGACAAGGGTACGTCTTACGACGTCATAAAGAACGACTTGAGAGCACCTGCCTACCCGCTTGTAACTATCGACCCTTATGCCAGTGCATGGTGTATGAGTGACAACCTTTACGACAGCCCCGTACGGCATTGGACGGGTAAGGATTTCCCGCTGGTTGGCGTGTTGAAGGTGGACGGTGTTTCCTACCGTTTTATGGGAACCGAGGAATTGGAAATGAATGCCATCGTTCCCACCTCGCAGCAAGGGGACTGGACGGGCCGGTATACCACGGAGAAGCCTGCGGGCGATTGGACTTCTGCCGTTTACGACGATTCCAAATGGAAGTCGGACCGCGGTGCCTTTGGTACTAAAGAAAATGAGCCTACGGCCAAGACTCAATGGGGAACCCGCAATATTTGGGTGCGCCGTACGGTAACTATCGACCATGATTTGGCCGGTATTCCTGTCTATCTGGAATTCTCCAACGATGACGATGCCGTGTTCTATATCAACGGAGTGAAGATACACAGTACCGGAACCACATGCAACAAGAACAAAGTTGTGAAACTTCCCGATGAGGCTTTAGCAGCCTTGAAGCAAGGGGATAACATCATTGCCGCGGAATGTATCAATCCTGTTGGTAACGGCTTGCTCGACTTCGGCCTGCAGATTCCGAAACATCTGGAAACCGTGTTTGGCAAAACTGCCGTGCAGACCTCTGCCGACGTGCAGCCCATGCAGACACACTACGCTTTTACTTGTGGTGATGTCGACCTGAAAGTCACCTTTACGGCACCTCTCTTCATGGAAGACCTGAAGCTGCTGAGCCGTCCCGTGAATTACCTTACTTATAGTGTTGCTGCCCGTGACGGCAAGGAACATGAGGTGGAGGTGTATTTTGAGGCTTCTCCGCGCTGGGCGCTCGACCAACCTTACCAGCAATCAGCAAGCAAGGGATATGAAGCAGACGGACTGCTCTACCTGAAGAGTGGAAGCAAGGAACAGGACATCCTGGCAAAGCAGGGTGATGACCTCCGCATTGACTGGGGATATTTCTACATGGTTGCCGGCAAGGAAAACACTGCATACAGTGTCGGCAACAGTACCGAACTGCGCAAGAACTTCGTGAACGGAACCATGAACTCAGCTTCGCTCGAGGGAGAGGATAGCAATGGAAACATGGCTTTGGTGCGTAGCTATGGCAAAGTGAAGAATATCACCGACAAGATAATGCTTGGATATGACGACATTTATTCCATCCAATACTTCGGTACAAACTTGCGTCCTTACTGGAACTCGAAAGGCGACCGCACCATCGAGGCGGAAATGCTGGCTGCCTACAATGAGTATGATAAATTGCTGGCACGTTGCTATGCCTTCGATAAGAAGTTGATGGAAGATGCTTCGGCGGCAGGAGGCAAGGAATATGCCGACCTTTGCGCGTTGGCCTACCGTCAGTCCATTGCCGCCCACAAACTGGTGGAAGCTCCTAATGGTGACTTGTTGTGGCTGTCGAAGGAGAACAACAGCAACGGCTGTATCAACACCGTAGACCTGACCTACCCCTCGGCTCCCCTTTATCTGATTTATAATCCTGAACTGGAGAAAGGCATGATGAACGGTATCTTCCATTATAGTGAAAGCGGTAAATGGACCAAGCCCTTCGCTGCCCATGATTTGGGAACTTATCCTCTTGCCAACGGGCAGGTATACGGAGGCGACATGCCGGTGGAAGAGAGTGGAAATATGCTGATTCTTACGGCTGCCATTGCTGCTGTAGAAGGCAATGCCGACTATGCTGCCAAGCATTGGGAAGTTCTCACCACCTGGACCGATTATCTGGTGGAAAAGGGACTCGACCCTGAAAACCAACTCTGTACCGATGACTTTGCCGGACACTTTGCCCATAACACCAATCTCTCCATCAAGGCAATTCTAGGAGTAGCCTCTTATGGCCGGTTGGCCGAAATGCTTGGCAGGAAGGATGTTGCCGAAAGCTATACGACGAAGGCCCGCAAGATGGCAGCCGAATGGGAGCGCATGGCCAACGACGGTGACCATTATCGCCTGACCTTTGACAAGCCGGGCACCTGGAGCCAGAAGTACAACTTGGTTTGGGACAAATTGCTCGGATTGAACATCTTCGACAGCAAAATTGCAGAAATGGAGATACCTTATTACCTGACCAAGCAGAATATCTATGGTTTGCCCCTGGACAGTCGTGAGACTTACACCAAGACCGACTGGATCATGTGGACTGCCACTATGGCTCCTGACTTGGCCACTTTCCGTGAATTCATCGTTCCTATGCATAAGTTCATGAACGAAACGATAGACCGCGTTCCTATGTCCGACTGGGTGTTTACCGACAAGCCCAACTGGCGTGGTTTCAAGGCGCGTTCGGTAGTAGGGGGATATTACATGAAGATGCTTGAGGCTAAATTGATGCAGAAATAACAATGATAAAACTTATGTATATGAAACGATTTTTTGCATGGGGAGCCGCTTTCCTACTTGCAGGAGGCATGCAGGCGGCTTCACTGCCGGATGACGGAGAGAATACTCCGGTTGACTATGTCAGCACTTTGGTGGGAACACAGTCCAAACATGCTCTTTCTACCGGAAACACGTATCCGGCTGTAGCTATGCCTTGGGGTATGAATTTCTGGACTCCGCAGACCGGAACCATGGGCGACGGATGGGCCTATACTTACGATGCCGACAAGATTCGCGGCTTCAAGCAGACACATCAGCCCAGTCCGTGGATTAACGACTACGGGCAGTTTGCCATCATGCCCGTCACCGGAAAGGTGGCTTTCGACCAGGACGAGCGTGCCAGTTGGTTTTCTCACAAAGCCGAGACTGCCACTCCTTATTATTATAAGGTATATCTTGCCGACCATGACGTGACAACAGAGTTTGCTCCTACCGAGCGTGCCGCTGCTTTCCGCTTTACTTTCCCTGAAACGGAAGAAGCCTATGTGGTGGTCGATGCCATGGACAATGGTTCTTTTGTGAAAATCATTCCGGCTGAACAGAAAATCATAGGCTACACCACCAAGAACAGTGGTGGCGTGCCTGAAAACTTCAAGAACTACTTTGTATTGCAGTTCGATAAGCCTTTTACTTATACTGCTGCCGTGAAGGATGGAAAGATTGACTCCCGCACCACCGAGGCAGGCGCCAATCATGCCGGTGGCATCATCGGTTTCCACACCAGCCGTGGCGAGCAGGTGAATGTACGTGTGGCTTCTTCATTCATCAGTCACGAGCAGGCCGAGCTGAACTTGAAGGAACTGGGCGGCCGGACGCTTGAAGAGGTGGCGAAGGCCGGGCGTGACGAGTGGAATCGTGTGCTGGGCCGCATTGAAGTGCAGGATGCCGACCTTGACCGTCTGCGTACTTTTTACTCTTGTTTCTACCGTTCGGTACTTTTCCCGCGCAGTTTCTATGAGATAGATGCGCAAGGTCAGGTAATGCATTATAGCCCTTACAATGGCGAGGTGTTGCCCGGATATATGTTTACCGACACCGGTTTCTGGGACACTTTCCGTTGTCTTTTCCCCTTCCTCAACCTGATGTATCCGTCCATGAATGCCAAGATGCAGGAAGGATTGGCCAACACTTACAAAGAGAGTGGTTTCTTGCCCGAATGGGCCAGTCCGGGACACCGTGGCTGCATGGTGGGCAACAATTCCGCCTCTGTGGTGGCGGATGCCTGGCTGAAAGGGCTGCGTGGCTACGACATCGAGACATTATGGGAAGCTGTGAAGAGCGGTACGAAGAATGTGCATCCCAATGTTCCCTCTACCGGACGCTTGGGACATGAATATTACAACAAGCTGGGTTATGTGCCCTATAATGTGGGTATCAACGAAAATGCAGCCCGTACGCTGGAGTATGCCTATGACGATTGGTGCATCTACCAGTTGGGACTTTCGCTTGGCAAGTCGAAGAAAGAACTGGCCCCTTTTGCGAAACGCGCGCTGAACTACCGGAATCTTTTCGACCCTGCCTGCAAGCTGATGCGCGGCAAGAATGAAGACGGTACGTTCCAATCGCCGTTCAACCCTTTGAAGTGGGGTGATGCCTTCACCGAAGGAAACAGCTGGCACTATTCGTGGTCGGTTTTCCACGATCCGCAAGGACTCATTGATCTGATGGGAGGCAAGGATTCCTTCAACCAAATGATGGATTCCGTGTTTGTGTTGCCGCCTGTGTTCGACGAAAGCTATTATGGCAGTGTCATCCACGAAATCCGGGAGATGCAGATTATGAACATGGGCAATTACGCTCACGGCAACCAGCCCATACAGCACATGATTTACCTCTATAACTATTCCTCCCAGCCGTGGAAGGCGCAGTACTGGCTGCGTGAGGTTATGGAGCGCATGTACAATGCCAATCCCGACGGCTATTGCGGTGATGAGGACAACGGTCAGACATCTGCCTGGTACGTGTTTTCAGCTTTGGGATTCTATCCCGTCTGTCCGGGTACAGACCAGTATGTGCTGGGTGCCCCTCTCTTCCGTTCTGTGCGTCTGCACTTGGAAAATGGCAAGACTGTGACGATTGAAGCTCCTGAGAACAGTCGTGCCAACCGCTACGTGCAGAAACTCACAGTGGACGGTGTTGACTATACACGCAACTATCTGACACATGAGCAACTGATGAAAGGCTCCTCACTGCGCTTCACTATGGACAATGTGCCCAACAAACAGCGTGGGGCAGGAGAGGAGGATGCTCCTTACTCCTTCTCGAAAACACTTAAACAGAAGAAGTGATTTCAAAGCCAAAACCATAGCAATTAATGATGAGGGTGTGCCGAATGTCTGACGGAGTAATAGCTGAAAACATTCTGACACACCCTCTCTCTCTTACGATAAATCATTGTTTGAAAACCCTATTTACCATGAAACTTAAGAAACTTACTATTTACTGTTTGGCATTGTTTTGTGCCTTTTCTTCTCTTTACGCGCAATCTGGCAAGGAAGTTCAAAAGAAACGTAGCGGCAATCCGGTTTTCCCCGGTTGGTATGCCGACCCTGAGGGGGTAGTGCTGGACGGGAAATTCTGGATTTATCCTACATATTCCGCTCCTTATGATGAACAGACTTTTATGGATGCTTATTCTTCGCCCGACTTGGTGCATTGGACCAAGCATCCACGTGTGCTTTCAAAGGAAAATATCCCATGGCTGCGCCGTGCTTTGTGGGCGCCGGCTGTCATCGAGGCCAATGACCGCTATTATCTTTTCTTCGGAGGAAACGACATACAGAACAACTCTGAGATTGGCGGTATCGGGGTGGCTGTGGCAGACAATCCGGCAGGTCCTTTCAAAGATGTGCTGGGCAAGCCCTTGATTGATAAGATTGTGAATGGCGCACAGCCCATCGACCAGTTTGTGTTCCGCGATGACGACGGTACTTGCTATATGTATTATGGAGGATGGGGGCATTGCAACATCGTGAAATTGTCTCCCGATTTACTTGGCGTCGTTCCTTTTGATGATGGTACAGTCTATAAAGAAGTGACTCCTCAAGACTATGTGGAAGGCCCTTTCATGTTGAAACGTAACGGAAAGTATTACTTCATGTGGTCGGAAGGCGGTTGGGGAAGTCCCGACTACCGTGTGGCCTATGCCATTGCCGACTCTCCTTTCGGACCGTTCCATCGCGAAGGGACAATTCTTCAGCAAGATGCCGATGTAGCCACCGGTGCTGGACATCATTCTGTGGTGCGTGGAAAAGGCAAGGATGAATGGTACATCATTTACCATCGTCGCCCGTTGGGAGAGACGGCTGCAAACAGCCGTGCCACCTGCATTGACCGGATGTACTTTGACAAAAATGGAAAGATAAAACCGGTACGTATGACTTTCGAGGGAGTGAAAGCTACCAAAACTCCACTTGACTAATAGCAATTTTCAATTCAAATTAATATGAAGAAATATTTTTGGGGGTGAGTTGATATTGAAGTTGGTTAATGGAGGGAAGGTGGATTTATTGGATAGCATCGATTAAGATATGACATGAAGAACTTATATGTGGTTCGAATAAATAGAAAACTTGAAATAAAATGAAACGTATTGCTTTTTTGGATTATGTGCGCGTGTTTGCGTGTTTTTTGGTAATGCTGGTTCATGCCAGCGAGAATTTTTATGGAGCTGCCGGCTCTACGGACATGGCAGGACCGCAGTCCTTCCTTCAGAATGAGGCGGATAGATTGTGGGTATCAGTTTACGATGGCTTCTCCCGTATGTCCGTGCCTCTGTTCATGATTGTTTCGGCCTATCTGCTTGCACCGATGAAGAAAGGACAGAGTTGTTGGCAGTTTTATCGTAAACGTTTCCTGCGTATCATGCCGCCGTTTATCTTTTTTATGGTGCTGTACAGCACGTTGCCCATGTTGTGGGGGCAGATAGACGGAGAACAATCCCTGAACGACCTTTCACGTATCTGGCTGAACTTTCCTGCGCTTGCCGGGCACTTCTGGTTCATGTATCCGTTGATAAGCCTTTATCTGTTCATTCCGGTCATCTCACCGTGGCTGGAGAAGGTCTCGGCCAAGGAAGAATGTTTCTTCATCGGACTGTTCCTGGTTTCTACTTGTATACCTTTCCTCAACCGTTGGTTTGGCGAGGTGTGGGGACAGTGCTTCTGGAACGAATATCACATGTTATGGTATTTTTCGGGTTATTTGGGCTACCTTGTGCTGGCACATTATATCCGCGTGCATCTTGCCTGGGGGCGTTCCTTGCGTCTGAGGGTCGGTTTCCTGCTCATGCTGGCGGGCGCGGTGGCCACCATGTGGTCGTTCTATGTCCAGGCTGTTCCGGAAGTGGTTCATTCTACGCCGGTCATTGAGGTGGGATGGGCTTTCTGTACACTTAATTGCGTGGCGTTGACGGCAGGTACGTTTCTGTTGTTCAGCTGTATCGGCATTCCGCAGCCTCCGCGCATCATTGCCGAAATGTCGAAACTCAGCTACGGCATGTTCCTTATGCACATTTTCTGGCTCGGCTTGTGGGTGTCGGTGTTTAAGTCTGCATTGGGCTTGCCCACTGTAGCTGCCATTCCGGTTATAGCGATATGTACGTTTATCAGTTGTTTCGTGGCAACCAAGCTCATTTCGTTGATACCGGGCAGTAAGTGGATTGTCGGGTAAAGATGTTGATTACCAGTATTATGCGTGAATAGATTACTCATTCTTTTATTTCTTTCTTTCGGTTTGTCGGCTGGCTTTCGTACGGAAAAAGGTTGGAGGTGAAGGCTCAAGAACTGTCAATTGCCTGCCTCCAATTCCATAGCTAACGGCTGCATCGCTACTGCATAACGGCTGCATCGCTACTGCATAACGGCTGCATCGCTACTGCATAACGGCTGCATCGCTACTGCATAACGGTTGCAGTGCTACTGCATAGCGGTTGCAGTGCCACTGCATAGCAGTTGCAGCGCCACTGCAAACATAGTTGCAGCGCCACTGCAAAATGAATGCATTGTTTTTGCAGTGCTTATCTGTTGATTCATACATGGTTATGCTAAAAGAAAGAAATCTGCGATTAAAGACCGAAGCGCAGTCAAAAGAAGGCAGGAGCGTCTATGGAGTGCGATAGTGCGAAGAAAGGAGGTTTCACCGCAAAAGCCGATGAATAGGAGGGTTGAGGAAGAAGGTGAAGGTGATGGAGGATGAAAATACTCTCTCTTTAGCTGAAAAACTGTGTATTCTGCTTGAAAACGTGTACTTTTGCAAACTGTATGAATGAATGGCAGAATATGAACAAATCCGAAAAACGAGTATTAGTGGGAATGAGCGGAGGTATCGACAGTACCGCCACTTGCCTGATATTGAGGGAACAGGGCTATGAAATAGTCGGTCTCACTATGTGGGTGTGGGGAGACGAACCGGTAGAAGCCCGCAACCTTGCCGACAGTATGGGAATTGAACACCATGTGGCGGATGAGCGTGAGGCTTTCCGGCAGATTATCGTTCAGAACTTTATCGATGAGTATCGTCGGGGGCGTACTCCCAATCCTTGTGTGATGTGCAATCCGTTATTCAAGTTCCGTATCCTGGTGGAATGGGCCGACAAGCTGGGATGTACATTCATTGCTACCGGACACTACACCCGTCTGGAGGAACGGAACGGGAAGGTTTACATTGTTGCCGGGGATGATGACAAGAAAGACCAGTCCTATTTCCTGTGGCGACTGGGGCAGGAGGTGTTGAAACGGTGTGTCTTCCCGTTGGGAGCGTTCACCAAATTGCAGGTTCGCGAGTATCTTCGTGATAAAGGATATACGCTCAAGGCCGAAGAAGGGGAAAGCATGGAAGTCTGCTTCATCAAAGGAGACTACCGCGACTTCTTGCGCGAGCACTCTCCGGAGATAGACACTGAGGTGGGGCCGGGCTGGTTTGTCAATTCGGAAGGTGTCAAACTGGGCGAGCACAAAGGATTCCCTTACTACACTATCGGACAGAGGAAAGGCTTGGAGATAGCTTTGGGCAAACCCGCTTATGTGCTGAAAATCAATCCGCAGAAGAATACCGTGATGCTGGGCGACGCGGAACAATTGAAGACCGGATATATGCTGGCCGAACAAGAGAACCTGACGGATGAAGACGAATTCTTTAGCTCAGAAGAACTCACCGTGCGCATCCGATATCGCAGCAAACCTATTCCTTGCACCGTGAAGCGTCTGGAGGACGGGCGTCTGCTGGTGCACTTCTTGTCCGAAGCTTCTGCCATTGCTCCGGGACAGTCTGCCGTGTTTTATGTCGGCCGGCGTGTAGTCGGCGGCTCATTCATAGCTTCCCAACGGGGCATCGGAATGTATATTGCAGAAAATAATAAAAACACTGATATATGAGAAAAACCCTTTTCCTTCTACTTTTTACTTTGGCTGTTGTAAGTGCATCGGCCCAACAAGACACATTGAAGTATCGCATCAGTCTGACGGACAAGGCTGCCACTGCATTTTCGCTGGAGCATCCGGAAGCATTCCTTTCTGAAAAGGCCATCGAGCGTCGTCGCAAGCAGCACCTTCCGATAGATTCTACGGATTTGCCGGTGTGCCGTAAGTATATAGACGAAATCCGGCGTCAGGGTGTAAATATAGTGGTTACCGGTAAATGGGAGAACTTTGTTACGGTTTCATGCAACGACTCCTCTTTGATAGACCGCATTGCCGCGCTTCCTTTTGTGCGTACTGCGGAAAAGGTCTGGATGGCTCCCGAAGGTGACGGGCCGATGATGTCGACTCATCGTGATTCTTTGATAAACCGGCCGACTATGTATCCGGACAGTGTGTATGGGCTGGCCATTAATCAGATACAGTTGAGCAACGGTGATAAATTACATCGTGAAGGTTTCAAGGGACAAGGCATGACGATTGCCGTTATCGACGCTGGTTTCCACAATGCCGACAAGATAACCGCCATGCAGAACATCCGTGTCTTGGGAACCAAAGACTTTGTAAATCCACAGGCGGATATTTTCGCCGAGAGCAGCCACGGCATGATGGTGCTGTCTTGTATCGGCATGAACAGGCCCGGCATCATGACCGGTACGGCACCCGAAGCCTCCTTTTGGTTGCTGCGCAGCGAAGATGAGTATTCCGAGCATCTGGTGGAGCAGGATTATTGGGCCGCAGCGGTAGAGTTTGCCGACAGTGTGGGGGCGGATGTTCTCAATACCTCATTGGGCTATTATACTTTTGACGACAAATCAAAAGATTATAAGTTCCGTGATTTGAACGGACGGCATGCACTGATGTCCCGTCAGGCTTCGCGTGTGGCAGACAAAGGAATGGTGCTGGTATGCAGTGCCGGTAATTCCGGCATGGGTTCGTGGAAGAAAATCACGCCTCCAGGTGATGCCGACAATGTGCTGACCGTGGGTGCTATTGACAAGGAAGGTGTGTTGGCTCCTTTCTCGTCTATCGGGAATACGGCAGACCATCGGATAAAACCGGATATTGTGGCTGTCGGTCTGGGGGCTGATGTCATACGTACGGACGGCAATCAGGGAAAGGCAAACGGCACGTCGTTCTCTTCTCCCATCATGTGTGGCATGGTGACCTGTTTATGGCAGGCTTGTCCCGAACTCACGGCGAAGGAAGTGATAGAACTGGTACGACGTTCTGGTGACCGTACGGACTATCCTGATAATATCTACGGTTATGGTGTGCCTGACATGTGGAAAGCGTATAAGAGCCATAAGCAGTGAGTTTTAGTGAATAAACCGGAAATCATGGAAGCCCTTTCTTTATATGACTTGAATGCATTGGTGCGGCGCTGCATAGAGCAATGCCTGCCTGATGAGTTCTGGGTACAGGCAGAGTTGAGCGATGTACGTACCAACAGTACCGGACATTGCTACCTGGAATTCGTGCAGAAAGATGCCCATACCAACGGCCTGATAGCTAAAGCCAAGGGGATAATCTGGGCAAATGTGTTCCGCCTGTTGAAACCCTATTTTGAGGAAGCCACGGGGCAGGCGTTTGTTTCGGGCATCAAAGTGCTGGTGCAGGTCACTGTCAACTTCCATGAGCTTTATGGCTACAGCCTTACTGTGCAGGATATAGACCCTGCCTATACCTTAGGCGATATGGCGCGCCGCCGCCGGGAAATATTGAAGCAGCTTGAGGAAGAGGGAGTGCTTACCCTGAACAAAGAACTCGATATACCTTGCCTGCCGCAACGCATTGCCGTCATTTCTTCGCCCACAGCAGCCGGTTATGGTGATTTCTGTCATCAGCTGAAAAACAATTCCCGGGGCTTCTTCTTTTATACGGAACTGTTTCCTGCCCTGATGCAGGGCGACCGTGTGGAGGAGTCCGTTCTGTCTGCCCTCGACCGTGTGAATGCCCGCTTGTCCGAGTTCGATGTAGTGGTCATTATCCGTGGTGGAGGCGCTACGTCCGACTTGTCCGGTTTCGATACCTATCTGCTTGCTGCCGCTTGTGCACAGTTTCCGTTGCCCATCCTGACGGGTATCGGCCACGAACGGGACGACACGGTGCTCGATTCTGTGGCGCATACCCGTGTAAAGACCCCTACGGCTGCCGCGGAGTTCTTGATAGACCTCATGAACAATGCCGCCGATGAACTGGAAATGCTTGCTTCCCGCTTGCATGAGGGTGTCAGGAATCTGTTGCAACAGGAACAGCGTAAGCTCTTTAATTACAAGAACCGCATTCCTTCTGCCGCATACCGTCACATATCCGATGCGAAAATGGCTTTGCTGACTGTGCGGAAAGATGTAGTGCAAGCCGTCACCTCCTCTTTGTCCCGTCATCGCCATCGTCTGGAATTATTGCAGCAACGCTTGGCAGATGCTTCGCCGGAAAAGTTGCTGGCTCGCGGTTACAGCATTACGCTGAAAGATGGGAAAGTAGTGAAAAATGTCGGCTTGCTGAATGAAGGAGATGAAATCACCACTTTACTCCAAAAAGGGGAAGTAATCTCAATCGTAAATCGTAAATAATATGGTGTCCAAGAAAAAAGAAACCTACTCCGAAGCCATGGCGCGTTTGGAGAAAATTGTCAGCCAGATAGACAACAACGAACTGGAGATAGACATGCTTGCCGAAAAGATAAAGGAGGCAAACGGAATTATAGCATTTTGCAGCGATAAATTGACCAAAGCTGACAAGGAAATTGAAAAATTACTGTCGGAGAAGCGGGAGTCTGAAGAATAAAAGCTATTTTTGTTGCAAAATGTACGTAATAGAAGTAACTAATACTTTGAGATATGAAAGAACTTGATTGGGCTAATCTGCCGTTCGGATATATGAAGACAGATTACAATGTGAGAATTTATTATCGTAACGAACAATGGGGCGAACTGGAAGTTTGCAGCGAAGAAACCATTCCTATGCACATGGCTGCCACTTGTTTGCACTACGGTCAGGAAGCGTTCGAGGGTTTGAAGGCCTTTCGTGGCAAAGATGGTAAAGTGCGTATCTTCCGTTTGGAAGAGAATGCGGCCCGCCTGCAATCCACTTGCCGCGGCATCTTGATGCCGGAACTTTCTACAGAGCGTTTCAAAGAAGCTATTCTGAAGGTGGTGAAGCTGAACGAACGTTTCATCCCGCCTTATGAATCGGGGGCTTCTCTATATATTCGTCCGTTGCTGGTGGGTACCGGTGCACAAGTAGGCGTACATCCTGCCAATGAATATCTGTTTGTGGTGTTCGTGACTCCGGTAGGTCCTTATTTCAAGGGCGGATTCTCAACCAATCCATATGTCATTATCCGTGAATTTGACCGTGCTGCACCGTTGGGTACCGGTATCTATAAGGTAGGTGGTAATTACGCAGCCAGCTTGCGTGCCAACAAGAAAGCGCACGATTTGGGTTATGCCTGCGAGTTCTATCTGGATGCCAAAGAAAAGAAATACATGGACGAATGTGGTGCTGCCAACTTTTTCGGTATCAAGGACAATACGTATATTACTCCGAAATCCACCTCCATCTTGCCCTCCATCACCAACAAGAGCCTGATGCAGCTGGCAGAGGATATGGGTATGAAGGTAGAGCGCCGTCCGGTTCCCGAAGAAGAGTTGCTGACTTTCGAGGAAGCGGGGGCTTGCGGTACGGCTGCCGTTATCAGCCCCATCGAACGCATTGACGATGTGGAGAACGGTAAGTCGTACGTTATTTCCAAGGATGGAAAGCCGGGCCCGGTATGTACGAAACTCTACAATAAGCTGCGTGCTATCCAATATGGCGACGAACCCGATACTCACAGCTGGGTGACTATCGTTGAATAATTAGAGATTCTCTTGTGTCATCTGTATGCACTTCTGTTTTCGGGACATAGCATAATATATATAGAACCAAGTAATTATGGGAAAAAACAAGTTAGAGAAGTTTGCCGATATGGCGAGTTATCCGCATGTTTTCGAGTATCCGTACTCCGCGGTAGATGATGTGCCGTTTGACATGAAAGGGAACTGGCACAGAGAGTTTTTCAAGAACGACCATCCCATTGTTCTGGAACTGGGCTGTGGTAGGGGAGAATATACTGTCGGATTGGGACGTATGTTTCCCGACAAGAACTTCATCGGAGTGGATATAAAGGGGGCCCGTATGTGGACGGGAGCTACCGAGTCGCTGCAGTCAGGCATGAAGAATGTGGCCTTTCTGCGTACGAATATCGAAATCATCGACCGCTTTTTTGCCTCGGATGAGGTAAGTGAAATCTGGCTTACTTTCTCGGACCCGCAGATGAAGAAGGCTACAAAAAGGCTTACTTCCACATACTTCATGGAGCGCTACCGCAAGTTCCTGAAGAATGACGGCATTGTTCATCTGAAGACGGACAGCAACTTCATGTTTACCTATACCCGGTACATGATTGAAAGAAACGGGCTGCCGGTGGATGTGATGACGGAAGATTTGTACCACTCCGGCATGGCTGACGAGATACTTAGCATTAAGACCTATTACGAACAACAATGGCTGGATCGTGGCTTGAATATCAAGTATGCCAAGTTCCATCTTCCGCAAGCGGGAGAGTTGCAGGAGCCGGATGTGGAGATAGAGCTGGATGAGTATCGCAGTTATAACCGTAGCAAGCGTAGCGGACTGCAAACCAGCAAGTGAGCCTTTGACTTTAAATTCTTAATTTTTAATTAGAACAATGACATTATATCCAAAATTAATCCTTGACGCATTGGCGACAGTGCGTTATCCCGGTACCGGAAAGAATCTCGTTGAGGCTGAGATGGTGGCCGATAACATGCGGATTGACGGGATGAAGGTCAGCTTCTCGTTGATATTCGAGAAACCGACCGATCCCTTCGTGAAGTCAATGGTGAAAGCTGCTGAGACAGCTATACATACGTATGTTTCTCCGGAGGTGGAGGTTGTAATTACGACCGAAAGCCGTCAGGCGGCACGTCCGGAAGTGGGTAAGCTATTACCCCAGGTGAAGAATGTTATCGGAGTGTCTTCCGGGAAAGGTGGTGTAGGCAAGTCCACGGTTGCTGCCAACCTTGCCGTGTCTTTGGCAAAGTTGGGTTATAAGGTAGGTCTGCTGGATGCTGATATCTTTGGCCCTTCCGTTCCTAAGATGTTCCAAGTGGAAGATGCCCGTCCGGTGGCAGAGAACATTGGTGGACGTGACTTGATTGTTCCGATAGAGAAGTATGGTATTAAGCTGCTTTCCATCGGTTTCTTTGTAGATTCCGACCAAGCCACTTTGTGGCGGGGAGGTATGGCAAGCAATGCTTTGAAACAGTTGATTGGTGATGCCGACTGGGGAGAACTGGATTATTTTCTTATCGACCTTCCTCCTGGAACGAGCGACATTCATTTGACTGTGGTGCAGACTTTGGCACTGACAGGAGCTATCGTCGTCAGCACGCCGCAGGCTGTGGCGCTGGCAGATGCCCGCAAGGGTATCAATATGTTTACCAATGATAAGGTGAATGTACCCATTCTCGGTCTGGTAGAGAATATGGCTTGGTTCACGCCTGCCGAATTGCCTGAAAACAAGTATTACATCTTTGGAAAAGAAGGCGCAAAGAGACTGGCTGAGGAAATGAACGTACCCTTGCTGGGGCAGATACCTATTGTACAGAGCATCTGTGAGAGTGGTGATAAAGGCACTCCGGTTGCTTTGGACGAGAATACGGTAACCGGGCGTGCGTTCCTGCAACTGGCTGCTGCCGTAGTACGCCAGGTAGACCGCAGAAATATGGAAATGGCACCGACGCGGATTGTGGAAGTGCATAAATAGAGATGGATATTTTTCTTATAAAAAAAGGAGCAATTACCCAATGACGGGTAACTGCTCCTTTTTTCATAAGCTTGTTTAGAGAGAGAATTAGTTTATTTAGTTGGAGCAACAGTGGCATTCCGGACAGCAGGAATCTTCTCCGGTTTTTGCAGACGGAACATGATGGGGACTGTATATTTTACGTTTACAGCTTGCCCTCTTTGCATACCGGGCTTCCATTTGGGCATGACACTGACTATGCGTACGGCTTCTTTGTCCAACTCAGGGTCGACACCATGAAGTACTTTTGCATTGGCGATGCTGCCGTCCTTTTCCACCACGAATTGCACGATTACCCGCCCTTGTGTACCTTTCTTCATGGCTGCTTCCGGATACTTGATATTCTCGCGCAAATACTCCATCAGTGCCGACACGCCTCCGTCGGGAAACTCGGGCATGTGTTCCACTATCTCGAAAATACCATTCTCATCGGGAGCGGGTGCAGGTGGGGTGTACTGATGCTCATCCATGTTGATGGTGCATGTGTTTTCTCCTCGAGAAAGAAGGAAAATGAAGTTGTTTCCGGTTGGAGAGGTGGCATACATCGTGGCATGTTTCAGTCCGCTCATATCTAAGGTGATGTCAACCTTGCCGTCTTTTCCGGTCTTGAAGTTCAGTAGTTGTTCTGTCAGTTTGGTTTGTATTTTTACGTTCGGCACCACTTTCCCTTGCTTGTCTACTATAGTGACATGGAAGGTGGTTTCACCTTTCTGCTCCGGACTTATAATACTGAGGGGCAGCTCTTCTATTGCCGTTAGGGCGGGAATCCATATCTCGGAATTCCGTGCCACGGTTTCGATATTGCTGACAATCAAAAGTAAGGCCGCTAAAGGAAGAAACATCAGATATTTGGTTCTTCCTATTTCTTTGGTTCTCTTTTTGTTCATCATCTTGATGCGTTTTTTTAGAGGTAAAACATTGAAACTGTTATAGATAGTTGCTGCAGCCTTTTGATGTGACAATCCTAGCAGATGGTACTGGTAGGTTTTGGAGTCATAGCCGTTCTCCAATACGCGGGCATCGGCCATATATTCCAGATTGGTACGGATTTCCCGTTTCATGAGCCAGGCAAAGGGATTGCACCAGCAGAAAATGCACACCAGTTCACTGATGATGACATCAATGGAGTGCCATTGTCGGGCGTGTGTCTGCTCATGGGTCAATATTTCGTTGAATTCCTCTTCCGTATGCGAGGACGGATGGATAAAAATCCAGTGGAAGAAGGAGAAAGGCCCGTCTGCTTTGGGAAGCAGGTGTATGCTTGTATTGCCTATTTGTATCTTGCGGCATCGGCATGCCAGGTGGATGATGCCCGCCAGTTGCATGATGAGGCGTATCATCAGCAATGCCACCATTCCCCAATAGGCGATATTGGCATATTCTGAAAGGATGCTTTTCCAGTCGGCAGGAGCCGAAGCGGCATCTGCGGTGAGTTCCGGTAGTACGACGCTGGCATAGAGGTTTGCCATGGCTGCTGTCGGTGCCTGCTCCATAATCCACGTTTGTATGTTCAGCAGAGGTACGGTGGCGGAAACGGCAAAGAAACAGAGCAATGCGGTTCGGTGCCAGCCGAAAAACGTGTCTTTGTAGAAGAACAGCCGATAGAATGCATAGAACAGCACTATCGCTACATTCACTTTCAGAAAATAGGCTACCATGTTACTCCTTTCCTTTCTCTATCATATCTATAATGTCTTTCAGGTCATTGGCCGAAATCTTCTGCTCTTTGGCGAAGAACGAAACCATTTCCTTATAGGAATTCTCAAAGTAGTTGCGCACAAAACCGCTCATAAAGCTACGTTTGTATTCGCTTTCGCGTATGAGCGGAGTGTATTGGTAGGTGTTGCCTACGCGTGCGGCACGGATATACTGCTTGCGCTCCAGATTTTTCACAATAGATGCTACGGTGGTGTAGGGAGGCGCCGGTTTGGGATATTTGGCAACAATCTCTTTTACGAAGCAACTGCCCAGTTCCCAAATGTACAACATTGCTTCTTCTTCTTGTATCGTTAACTTTTCCATGGATAAAGTATTTAAATGAATTCAATGCAAATCTACGAATATTTCGTAAACGTGCAAATGATAATGTGTTAAATGATATAAAAGATCTCATACCTTGACTGGAATGGCTTCTTTCGCCGATTTTCGGTTTTATTGGAAAATCCGTGTCCGCAAGAAGTGTGCAGATTGTGCGCACCGCGCGAACAATACAAGTATAACATAGGACGGAAACGGCCGATTAGCATCTGATAACCATAATCGGGATGGTTCGTTAAAAATCAGACCTCGTTTTAACACCAATCCCTAGAAACGAGGGCAAAGCGAGAGTAAAACAGTGGTTTTCGGGAAGAAATTATGATAAAATAGTTGACATCATTTAATCGGTTTTCGTGAACCCTTTTTTTTAGAGCAGGCAGGCCTTGTGGGCAGAAGCGCGCAGGGAGCCGCGGGACTGGAAGCGTTTTTTTATGATAAGTTTCTTTATAATAATAAATTTCCCTATTTTTGCCTAAAAATCTGTATAGCAACGATAATTTACCATAAAACGATATATGCTCCTTCGGAATAAAATGACTGATATGGATGAACATGCTTTCAAACGCTTTGTCGAATCATATACCAGTGATTTGCTTTATTATGCACAATATATCGTTCGTTCCAAAGAAGAAGCCGAAGAGATAGTGAGTGATGTTTTTGTTACAGTCTGGCAGAACAGGAATAAGATAAGAGAAATAGAGCATGTAAAAGCCTGGTTGTTGACTATTACCCATAACCAGGCTGTATCTTATCTACGCAAGAAAAAACATGCCGTCTCCTCCGTCACATGGGAGGAGATTGGCGAAAATGCCATTCCTGCAGACTTGCAGACCCCCGACGAACGGCTCATCAGTCAAGAAGAAATGAGCCGGATAAACCATGCCATCCATACCCTTCCTCCAAGATGCCGGCAGGTCTTCGTGCTGGCCAAGATAGAAAAACTGCTTTATAAAGATATTGCCGGGCTTTTGGGAATATCTGTCAAAACAATTAATATCCACATTGCCAGTGCTTTGGAAAGAATATCCGAGGCCATGGAAAAATAATTTCAAAAAAAAACGCTTTTCATATAGGAGATTTTGAAATGAATTGCGTCATCTTATAAGATATGGAAGATAACAGAAAAGAAAAAAGAGACAAATACGAATTGTGGGCCTCCCTCTTGGAGGGGCAATCCGTCTTTTCCAGCGAGAATCTTTCCCAATCGGACGAGGAATTGCAGAAATTGAGTTTCTTGTGGAACCAATGCGATCCTCCCCAGACGGATTCCGGAGAAATCTGGGAGAAGACCCTTCGGAAAATAAAGGCGGAAGAAGAGGCGAAGGCAACGGCTTCTGCCAAAAAGAAGTCGGCTCTGATGCTGATTTGCGGTCTGGCGGCTGCATCTGTGGCATTGCTGTTCGGTTTTGTCCGTTTTCTCGACCGGGCAGACAGGGTGGAAGACCAAAAGACCAGGATGGAACAGTTCATGCTGGCCAATGCAGACAAAGAGGAGGTGAAAGAGGTGACATTGGTCGTCTCTGATAAAAAGAAGATAGAGATTGTGAACAATGCCCAAGTGGCCTACACCCCGACCGGGCAAGTGAATGTCAACGCTTCCAAGCTGGAGGAAGCAGTCGCTTCGGAAGGAACCGCAAGTGACGGAGATGCTAAAGATGCCTACAACCAGATGATTGTGCCGAAAGGACGTCGCTCTATGATTGTGCTTGCCGACAACAGCAAGATTTGGGTGAACTCCGGCAGTAAGGTGATTTATCCTCGCACATTCGGAGAAGGGAAGCGTGAGATATTCGTAGAAGGCGAAGTTTATCTGAAGGTGGCGCGTGATGAGGCAAGGCCTTTTGTAGTGAATACTTCTGCGTTCGAGGTCGAGGTGTTGGGGACATCTTTCAATGTCTCTGCGCCCAAGGGCGGTGCTCGGGCTGATGTGGTGCTGGTAGATGGGGCGGTGGATGTAAAAGACCGTCAGGAAAGACATATAAGGATGAAACCTGACGAACGTGTGGAACTGGACGAGTTGGGCATCTCGAAGATAGAAACTGTGAATGCGCGGGATTATATCCATTGGATAGACGGGGTGTGGATGCTGGACGGAAAGCCGCTGAAAGAAGTAGTCCGATATCTGACGGAGTATTACGGGCAGTCTGTCTGCTGCACGTCTGCGGTGGCCGACAAGCCTTTTTATGGAAAACTGTTTCTGAATGAAGAACTGGACGAAGTGCTGGAGGCAATCAGACAGACACTGCCTATGGAGCCGTCTGCCCGAAAGAATGCTGTTTATGTAGAATAAATGAAAATGTAGTGTTAACCTTATTAATTAAATTGTTTGGAATGAATAAAAAAAGAAAGTAGAACCGTTTTTTGGGTACAAAAGCGGCCGGACAGTACTCCCAATACCAGCCGGCCGAAAGTGATTTTAATCAAAGTTATTTTTAGTAATCAAAATCAATACGAAAGTATGAAAAAGAAGACAACTTATGGTCGGATAAAGAGATGTTTTATATCTATTTATCTATTAGTTAGTGTTTTTTTAGTAGCGGAGGGCTATTGTTCTCCCCTTTATGCCGCAGATAATCGCGGCACAGAGAACGAACAGCGGGCGACTGCTGCTCGAACAGTGAAAGAAGTGTTCGGTTTCATCGAACAGAACAGCAACTTTGTCTTTCTGTATTCCAAGGATGTGAAGTCCGAACTGGAGAAGAAGATTTCCATGAACATCAGTGGAAAGAAAACGGAAGAGATATTGAAAGAACTCTCTTCTGCCACCGGTCTGGATTTTAAAATCAACGACCGTCAGATAACAGTGGCTAGAAAGGCTTCCGAGCCCCGGCCGCAAGCCGTGAACCAGGAAATCAAGGTGACCGGACAGGTGTTCGACGATCTGGGAGAAACTGTTCCGGGAGCGAACGTTACTTTGAAAGGTAATTCCACAGTGGGTACGGTGACCGACCTGGACGGTAACTTTACGCTAAGTGTTCCTCAAGGCTCCACGCTGGTGGTGTCGTTCATCGGTTATGCACCGTATGAATATGTGGTAAAGGGAACGGAAAAGGTGGTCATAAAGCTGGCTCCCGACTCTCAGGCATTGGACGAGGTTGTGGTAGTAGGTTACGGTATGCAACGTAAAAGCTCTATCACGGGTGCCATCGCTTCGGTGAAGTCCGACAAATTGAAGGATGTGACTACTCCCAGTGTAGCCAACATGCTTCAAGGTAAAGTGGCTGGTGTGGTGGTTACGCCTACTTCCGGTCAGCCGGGTGCGGGAGTAAGTATCCGCGTGCGTGGTATCGGGTCTATCCGTGGTAAGCAGGAACCTCTGTGGGTAATTGACGGTGTAGTGGGCGATGCGCTTGCCGACCTCAACCCGAACGACATCGAGAGTATTTCCATCTTGAAAGACGGTTCGGCCACAGCCCTTTACGGTTCTCGTGGTGCCAATGGTGTTGTGCAGGTCACTACCAAACGTGCCACTACTGGTACTTCGCAAATCAGCGCTTCCGCCAAGTTCAGTATCTCTCAGTTGCAGAAAGGCCACTTGGAAATGATGAACGGAGCCGAATATTATGATTATCTGGTTACCGCCTATACCAATGCGGGTACGTTGGCCGACCAGCACTCGCTCCAGCCCTATCTGAAAGACCGGAATTTCGATTGGTGGGACTATGCGACGCAAAACGCCCTCACTCAAAACTATAATGTGGCGTATAAATACGGTAACGACAAAATCAAGTCCTATATTTCCGGTGACTACTATACCGAAGATGGTGCCATCAAGGGATATGATTACGACCGCTTCACGCTGCGCTCCAATACCGATTATGTGGTTAACAACCGCTTGACCTTGAAAGCCAAGCTGGCTGTCAGCTATCGTGAGATTTTCGATCAGCAGATGCCGTTGAACTATACCAGCTATACACCGTGGGATACTCCTTACGACTCTCAAGGTAACTTGAAGACCGGAAAAGAGGGACGTCCTACAAAAGAAGATGCTCCTACCGCCGATCCGCGCGACTACTGGTATTCGGACGGTAACTACAACAACATCTATAACAATCAGCTGAATTGGTCGAAGAGTAGAAAGAACGCGATGGATATCGGTTTCGGCTTTGACTACAAACTGTTTGACTTCCTTACTTTCGAATCGAACAATAAAATCGGTTTCAGCAATAGCTTCGGTGAGTCTTATACCGACCCGAAAGCAATCGGACAAGAAACTTTGCAAGGTACAATCTACAACTCTACAGTCAACACAAGAGTAATTTTCGCCAATCAGATGCTGCGTCTTCTGAAAACTTTTGCCGACAAGCACGAAATCAATGCCTACATGTTCTATGAATACAACGAAAGACGCTATTATGACAATACGGGTCAGGCTTCCAAAATGTATCAGGGTAATGAGATTCTGAGCGGTGGTGCTTCCAATCCTAAAGTATCGGGCACTAAGACCGAGGAAAGGGATGCCGCATACCTGTTCAATGGAAACTACTCTTATGACAACAAGTATCTTTTCCAGGTGATGTTCCGTGTGGACGGCTCTTCACGTTTCGGCGCCAACAAGCGTTGGGCTCCTTTCTGGTCTATCGGTGGCGGTTGGAACATGCACGAGGAGGAATTTATCCAGAAACTAGGTTTCATCAACCAGTTGAAACCCCGTATCTCGTATGGTATTACCGGTAACCAGCCGGGTGGTGCATACGAATGGGTGACAAAGTTGAGCACTACATCCGAATATGGCAGCAACGTAGCTTTGTACTCTAACTATGCAGGAAACCCGGACCTTTCTTGGGAGGAAACTGCTTCTCTGGACTTCGGTCTTGACATCCGTTTGTTCGATCGCGTGAACATTGTGTTCGATGCCTACTCCAAGAAGGTGAAGAACCTGATTTACTTGAAGCACTTGCCCGCAGTGACAGGTTACAACCGTCAGACGGCCAACAACGGTAAGCTGGAAAACAAGGGTTTTGAAATCACTGTGTCTCCCGAGATTATCAAGACCAAAGACTGGTACTGGGATATGTCCTTCAACTTGGGTTATAACAAAAACAAGATTACCCAACTGCCCGATGGCAATGAATATACATCGCAGGCTGTAGCGGTGGGCTATCCTTACATGAACTGGTATCTGCCGGAATGGGCAGGTGTAGATGCCATGACCGGACGCCCTTTATGGTTTGTGACCAACGAAGAGACCGGCGAGAAGACGGTGACGGGCAATTACAGCAAGGCGAACTCTGTATTGCTGGATGCCTCTCCTACTCCGAAGTTCAACGGTGCCATCGGAACTTCTTTGTCGTGGAAAGGACTCTCCCTGAATGCCAATTTCGTATTTAGTGCGGGAGCCAAGATTTACAACGGCATGCGTGCGGGTGCACTCGACCGTGATGCCGGTCGTCCTTCTCAACCGCCTATGAAACTGGCCGACGGATGGAACCGTTGGGAGAAACCGGGCGACAAGGCCACACATCCGCAACTGATAGCCGGTGGAAATAACGGTGCCGACCAAACATCCACACGTTATCTGGAGAACGGTGACTTCTTTAAGCTGAAATCTCTGACATTGGCCTATAGTTTGCCGAAAGGATGGCTGAAACCACTGGGGCTGACTTCTGCCAACATCAGTGTGGGAGGTGAAAACCTGTTCACCATCACCAAATACTCGGGACAAGACCCGGAAATCCTGTTCTCTTCCAGTTACAACGGATCGGCCGGCAGTCTGGGTTATCCTACCGTAAGACGTTTTACCGTAGGTCTGAATGTTAATTTTTAATTGAATATCAAGAAGTATAATCGTATGAAAATAAAATATGCATTAGGAGCCTTGGGGCTATTGGCTGGAATGTCCGGATGCAGTCTGGATGTGAATATGTATGACGGAGTGATGGCCGAAGATTTGGACAACAAGAATATCGCCGAATTGTCGCAAGGTACTTACCGTTTGCTCAAGAACGACGGTGGATTGATAGATAATGGCTACTACTTTTGGGCGTTTGGCGGTGATGACATTACATGGAACGGAACCTCAACGGGGGGGACATGGCCGCTGTATGACTATAGCCGGAATATACGTAGCAGTGTGACGGAATATACTTGGGAGTTGGGTTACCGTGTGATTGGCAACTGCAACGAAGTGATTGAGAGAGTCAAGGGCTTGGGTGAAAAAAGTTCTGCTGAGGAAACGATAATGATGGGCGAGAACTACTACCTGCGTGCTTTGAGCTATTTCTTGTTGGTCAACGAGTTTGCACAGCCCTATTCCAACAATCCTACGCAGAATCCTGGTTTGCCTCTGAAGTTGAATACCGGCATTACGGACGAGGATATGCCGAAATCCCGTTCCACAGTGGCCGAAGTTTACGAGCAGGTGGTGAACGACTTGAAGGATGCCATCACTTACATGACTTTGCCGGCAGGCATGAGTTCCAAGTCGAACATCTACGCTACCAAGGAGGCTGCCGAAGCACTGTTGGCAAGGGTTTACCTCTACATGGAGAATTGGGACGGTGCCTGGCAGATGGCGAACAATGTCATCACCTCGGGCAAGTACGAACTGGAGCGTGGAGAACGTTATGCCACTTATCCGCAGTTTATTCCCGAAGATAACAGAGAGACTATTTTCGCTGTACGCCGCACACTTGATAAGGATGACAATAGCGCCAGTCGTATGGGAGGAATGTTTATATGTATAGATGGTACCGGCTGGGAAGAGATGTCTCCCTCTTCCAGATATCTGGAGTTGATAGAACTTCATTTGGATGACAACGATATGCCTCTTGACCTGCGTAGCCAATATATTGTGAAGAGATTTGTGGAAGATGGAGCCAATGATTATACCCCGGTTCCCTATCTTGACAAGGTGTATGAAGACTGGTCGTTTGTCTATGGCAGAAAGCCGGACAATGCCAAGACTTATAAATATGAGCAGAAGCGTATCAGAAAGCAGGCTGACGGCAGATATGCTGTGGTGAGAGCTGCAGAAAAAGGTGAACCGGAATACAATGCCGACAAAACGGTGTATGTAGTAGATAACAGTGTTGATTTTCAGTCTGGTCCGTATTTGCAGAAAGAGGATTATAACTTGGGTGAACGCTACTTCATCTTGGATGCAAGCGGCAACAAGGTTATCGGCCGTATCGAACCGAGGGTGTTTGATGCTGACACTAAGCGTGGCAAGGATGCCCAATTCTTGGTATATGCCATCAATAAGTTGTCTTATCAGGAGCAGAGCAAGCAATTGTGGTCGCCGGTCATCTCCCGTCTGTCGGAAATGTACTTGATTCGTGCTGAAGCCAATATTGAAAAGGGCGGTGCGGTAAAGGCTACATTGGATGATGTCAACGAACTTCGCAGAAGAGCCGGTATTCCGGAATGGACCGAGGAGAATATGAAGACCGCTGAAAACGGTAGCTCCAAGGATATCCACAAGATTGTAGAAGAGGAACGTATGCTAGAACTGGCTTGGGAAGGCCATCGCCGTTTCGATGTGTTCCGCAAACGTCAGACTTTGGATAGAAGATACCCGGGCGGTCATACCATGAAACTGGCAGAGCCTTTCTATGAGGTGAAGTACAATGAACCGGCTGTCTGTGAGTTCATCCCGCAGCTTCAGTACGATGCTTATCCTCATAAGTTGGAACAGAATCCTTAATGATAAACAGATTTACTAATTTAAAATAGACATACAAATGAAAAAGTTATCATATTTAATGTTGTTTCTTTTGTCGGCCATCATGTATGGATGTGCCGAGACTGAGCAGCCGTATGTAGGGTATATTATTGTGGAACGTGCGGTAGTGGATGCTGCTGCCGGCTCAACCGCTACCGTAGTGGCCGATACGGATATTTCCTCTTCTATTTTCGTGCAAGTGGAAGATGGGGCCGACTGGTGCCAGGTGGCGGCTGATGGCAAAAATATAACCGTCACTGCTACGGCTGCCAATACAGCAGAGGCTTTCAGAACTGCTACCGTGTACGTGAAATGCGGATATCGTGAAACTACTTTTACCGTGTTACAGAAATTCGATGGACAAGAGTATCTGCAATATGACTGGACGCGCTGGACAGCTACCGGAAACGGTGTAGAAGCAAATGACGGTGGTGGCTATCCCAGCCTATTTACCGAGAATCGTGGGGAGTTCTGGCATAGCCAATACTCAACAGCGGTGCCTCTTCCTTATATAATCGTTGTTGATATGAAAGAAGAGCTGGAAGTAGCCAAGTTTGATATCGGTAGAAGATACTATTCCGGAAATGGTAATAACTACGGTACGGTGAAGACATTGAATATCTATGCCAGCACTGATAATGAAAACTTCACTGCTGTAGGAGGGTTCACATTTGCATTGCCGTGGACTGCACCCGACGGAACCGTTGTAGCTTCTGCTCTCCATCCTCTGATTCCGGCTTTTGAAGAAGTGATACCGACAGCACCGGTAACGGCGCGCTATATAAAACTTGAAATAACAGAAACCAACATGAGCAATAATGCTGCCCAGATTTCTTATTTCAAGGCCTATGAAAAAATCTAAAGTCACAATTTTGACTAACCTTATTTACTGAATCATTTGTGGAGGATGCCGCGAAGGTCGCTTCCGGCATCCTCTTGTTTCAAATTATAAAAAACGGAAACTTTATTCTAACTTTGTACTCTATATATTTTATGAGAAACCTTTGTCTTTTCCCCATTCTATTCCTCCTTTTCACCCTTTTCATATCTTGTAAAGGAGAAGAGGAATTGCCGGTAACCACGCCTTTCATTGAAATCAGCAATCAAACTGTTCAGTTTGCACGTTTGGCAGCGAGCCAAACATGCAAAGTGAATACAAACATGGATGACATAAAGTGTGAGGTGACCTCAGGAGCCGACTGGTGTCAGGCAAGTTATGCCAATGAGGTGCTGACTATTGCAGTGGTGTCTAACCATGCCTATCAATCCCGTACAGGAACTGTTACACTGGTAGGAGGAGACATAAAGGCTACCGTCACAATTGCCCAGGATGGTAAAGGCTCGTCTATCGGACAGGTGAGTGATGACCTGAAGATTGAGGCGACAAGTGCCAAATCTTCTTCGTGCCAGCCCGGTGAGGAGATTGAGAACACATTGGATGGAAGCCTGAACACAATCTTTCATTCACCTTGGGTGGCCGATGAATATATGCCCGTTACGCTTGCCTATCATTTCGAGAAGGTGGAAAGGATGGACTATCTGGTTTATCATCCACGCACGGACGGTGGAATGAATGGAAACTTCCGGGAGTTGGAACTCTATGTAGCCACTGCCGAAGAACCGGAGCCGAAGCTTTACGGAACGTACGATTTCCAAGGAAGTTCCGTAGCGTCCACCATCAGTTTCTCTCCGGCATTGGTGAGCCCTACACAGATAAAGTTCGTTGTAAAATCGGGTAAAGGAGGATATGCCAGCTGCTCTGAAATGGAGTTCTATCGGAAGAATCCGGATAACTTTGACTATGCGGAACTGTTTACGGACGCCACTTGCTCTGAACTGAAGAAAGGCGTGGACGAAACCACTATTAATGCGGTGGAAAATCAGTTCTTCAAAGAGCTGGCGATGGAAATTCTTAAGGGTGAATATGAGAAAGAATTCAGGGTGCAAAGCTATAAATCCTGGCAACATCCGGATATCCCGGCCAAGCGCAATAAGACCAATATGTATGGACTGAGGGACAACCCTACGGGAATTTACGTCAATGAGGGCGAGGAACTGGTAGTCTTGGTAGGCGATACGCACGGACAGAATGTCTCGCTGTTTATTCAAGACACGAAGAATACCATCACGGGGATGTCAATGCCTCTATCCGAAGGTATCAACAAGAAGAAAGCTACAGTTTCGGGACTTATATATATCATGTATTATACTCCGACGGGGAGTGAACAGCCCGTCAAGATAAATATTGCGTCGGGCACCGTCAACGGTTATTTCGACAGCGGCAAACACACAAAGGCTGACTGGCAGAGGTTGCTGGACAAGGCTGTTTATAAACATTTCGACGTGATAGGTCGATATGCGTCGCTGACTTTTGAAACCGAAGCTTTCCGGAAATATACGCCCGACGGACTGGCATTGATTGACAAATATGACGAACTGGTGTGTCTGGAGCAGGAGTTTATGGGACTGCCCGAAAATAATCAAGGCTATAAGAACCATGCCTACTTCCTTGCCATATACGATGATGCAAGCTATATGTATGCCACTGACTACTACATGGGCTATCATGTAAGTACCCAGTCGGATATACTGGATTTGAAGAAATTCTCTACTACGGCTTGCTGGGGGCCTGCCCATGAACTGGGACATGTGCACCAGACCCGTCCTGGACTGAGATGGATAGGGATGACGGAGGTGACCAACAATATTCATTCTCTGTACATTCAGACTACTTGGGGGAATACTTCCCGCCTGTTGACGGACGGCTGCTATGAGAAAGCGTTCGGCACTTTGCTGAAGACGGGAAAGGCGCATAATGAAATAGATGACGTGTGGGTGAAATTGGTTCCCTTCTGGCAACTGAAACTCTATGTAATGGATGTGATGGGGAAAAAGGATTTCTATAAATACATCTATGAACGGTTGAGGCAACAGCCGGATTTGGATACCACAGAAGAGACGGACGGTCTCCATCAATTGAATTTCGTGAAATTGGCCTGCGAATCGGCGCAACTCGATTTGACGGAATTCTTTGAGGCATGGGGATTTTTGACGCCGATAGACAGGTCTGTGACGGATTATGGTACTACTCAATTCACCATTACCCGGCAACAGATAGAACAAGTAAAGGAAGAAATTGCCTTGAAGAATTATCCTAAGCCTGCACATGATGATATTTATAATATGAAAGATGATAATATATCCGATTATCGTGTACGTTGATTCGATAAAAAGGACTGTTTGGTTTTATGAACCAGTTTAAATGAATCTGGAAGAAAATTTAAGTAAGTCTATTGCTTAAAATGATGCTAAAGTAATCTGCGTTTTATTACCTTTGTACCCGAGTGATGAAAAACGAAATCTGATAGCGAATCATATCAGTATTATATATCTAACCTTTAAATAAAAAAGAATGAACGACCTGTTAAATAATCTGGGGAAATGGAAAACAATGTCATTTGCTTTTGCAATGCTTTTCCCGGCTCCCTATCTGGCAACACAAGCTGTGTGTGGAGAAAAGGAGGGTGTTGCAATGGTGCGGCAAGTTTTCTCTGTCATCAGTGTTACGAAAATTAATCGGACAACTGTTGAAGTTCTGTATTCCAATCATCAGCGCATGACGTTTGATTTCTATGGAGACAATATCTTCCGTATGTTTCAAGACAATAACGGTGGCATACTTCGTGATCCGGAAGCAAAGCCGGAAGCAAAAATTCTTGTAAGCCAACCCCGTAAGGAAGTATCGCAACTGAAAGTTCAGGACGATGCAGGTTCTGTTTTCATCACTACCGGCAAGGTGAAAGTGGAAATGGATAAGAAGACAGCATTGATGAAAGTCGTCAACTTGCAAACGGGAGCCGTTGTGCTGGAAGAGGCCGAACCTGCCGTTTTTGATAAAGAAAGAGTTACTTTGAAGCTGAAAGAACATCCGTTGGAATATTTCTACGGCGGAGGTGTGCAGAACGGACGCTTCTCACACAAAGGCAAAACCATTTCTATCGAAAATCAGAATAGCTGGACGGATGGTGGAGTAGCTTCTCCTAATCCCTATTACTGGTCAACAAACGGTTATGGCCTCATGTGGCATACTTTCAAAAGAGGTGCCTATGACTTCGGACGGGAAGAGAAAGGCATTGTGAAGCTGTTTCATCAAACGGATTATCTGGATATTTTCGTGATGGTGAACGATGGTGCCGTGCCTTTGCTGAATGATTTCTATCAACTGACTGGTAATCCTGTACTGATACCGAAGTTCGGTTTCTACCAAGGACACTTGAATGCCTATAACCGTGACTACTGGAAAGAAGACGAAAAAGGAATCCTGTTTGAGGACGGCAAACGTTATAAGGAAAGCCAGAAGGATAATGGTGGCATCAAAGAATCGCTGAACGGAGAAAGAAATAATTATCAGTTTTCTGCGCGTGCCGTGATAGACCGTTATAAGAATTACGACATGCCCTTAGGCTGGTTGTTGCCCAACGACGGTTATGGAGCCGGCTACGGCCAGGCGGAAACATTGGACGGCAATATTCAAAATCTGAGGAGCCTGACGGACTATGCTCATCGGAACGGAGTGGAAATAGGTCTGTGGACGCAGTCCGACCTTCATCCCAAAGAGGGTATCAGCGCGCTGCTGCAACGTGATATTGTCAAAGAGGTAAGAGATGCGGGAGTGCGTGTGTTGAAAACTGATGTTGCCTGGGTAGGTGCCGGATACTCTTTCGGATTGAACGGTATTACGGATGTAGCCCGGATTATGACTTACTATGGTAATGAAGCCCGTCCTTTCATTATCTCTTTAGACGGCTGGGCAGGTACACAGCGTTATGCCGGCATCTGGTCGGGCGACCAAACCGGAGGTACATGGGAATACATCCGTTTCCACATTCCTACTTACATCGGTTCAGGACTGTCAGGCAATCCAAATATCTGTTCGGATATGGACGGTATTTTCGGAGGAAAGAACCCCGTTGTGAATACACGTGATTTCCAATGGAAGGCCTTTACCCCTATGCAATTGAATATGGATGGATGGGGTGCCAATGAGAAATATCCCCATGCTCTTGGCGAACCTGCCACTTCCATCAACCGCTGGTATCTGAAGTTGAAGTCGGAAATCATGCCATACGCCTATAGTATCGCCAAAGAATCTGTGGACGGACTGCCTATGATGCGTGCTATGTTCCTTGAATATCCCAATGTCTATACGTTGGGCAAAGCTACGCAATATCAGTTCCTTTATGGACCGTACTTCTTGGTGGCTCCCATTTATCAAGCCACGAAAGCCGATGAACAAGGCAATGACATCCGTAATGGCATCTATCTGCCTGATGGTGAATGGGTAGATTATTTTTCCGGTGAAATCTATCAAGGCGGATGCATTATCAATAATTATGTTGCACCGCTTTGGAAATTACCTGTATTCGTGAAGAACGGAGCCATTATTCCTATGACGTCCCCCAATAATAACGTCAATGAAACAGACAAAAATCTGCGTATATACGAACTCTATCCTTACGGAAAGAGCACATTTACCGAATATGATGATGACGGTATGACTGAAGAGTACCGTTCGGGCAAGGGTGTAAACACTCTGATTGAATCTGTTGCCGGTGAAAAGGGCGATGTAACGGTAATCGTTCATCCGGCTCAAGGCGACTTCAATGGTTTTGTAAAAGAGAAGTCAACCGAATTCAGAATCAATGTAACCGAGAAACCCAAAAAGATTCTGGCAACTGTCGGAAAGAACAAGGTCAAACTTGTGGAAGCAAACAGCATGGATGAATACCTTCAGAAAGAGAATGTCTATTTTTATGATGCCAAACCCAACTTAAACAAGTTTGCCACTAAAGGAAGCGACTTCGAGAAAGAGGTAATCACGAAGAATCCCCAAGTGCTTGTCAAGTTGGCGGCTACTGACATTACAGCAAACCGGACAACCTTGAAGATAAGCGGTTTTGTATTTGCTCTGGCTGATAGGTATAAGGTAACTTCAGGTCTGCTGGTCGCTCCGAAAGCGCAGGTCACCGAAGATAATACGGAAGCCTATGCTTTGAAACCGACTTGGGAAAAGGTGGATAATGCCGATTATTACGAGATAGAGTTTGAAGGTATGAATTATAGTACCATTAAAGATACAGAATTGCTGTTTGAAGGACTGAACGTGGAAACCATCTACAACTTCAAGATACGTGCGGTGAACAAAGACGGGCAATCTGACTGGTCGGCCTTCAGTGCCACTACGAAAAGAGACCCGCTGGAATTTGCCATACATGGAATTGTGGGTGAGACAACTGCCGCCAATCAAGGTCGTTCACTCCGCCGTTTATTCGACTTTGAGGAAGGAGAGTTGTGGCATACCAAGTACAATGAAAAGGCCATTCCGTTCGACTTGATTATGGATTTGAAATCTATCAACCAAGTTGATAAATTCCATTATCTCCCTCGTGAGAATGCCGGAAACGGAACTATCTTGAAAGGTACGGTTTACTACAGCATGGATAAGGAGAACTGGACCGAAGCGGGAGCATTCGACTGGAAGCGTGATAATGAAGTGAAGATATTCACGTTTTCCCAAGTGCCGACAGCCCGTTACATAAAGATGAACGTTACGGAAGCTGTGGGTAACTATGGTTCGGGTCGAGAAATATACGTATTCAAAGTGCCTGGAACAGAAAGTTATCTGCCGGGCGACATCAACAACGATAAGTTGGTGGATGAAAACGACTTGACTTCTTACACCAACTATACCGGTCTGCGTCGGGGCGATGCCGATTTTGAAGGATACATCAGCAATGGTGACTTGAATCGTAACGGACTGATAGATGCTTATGACATTTCAGTCGTGACCACACAACTTGAAGGCGGTGCCGACGGTGTCAGAGGTGAAAAGGTGGAAGGAAACATCAGCATCAGTACCCCGAAACGCAGTTATGCCAAAGGTGAGATTATCGAGGTGTTGGTGAAAGGAACCGACCTGCGCCATGTGAATGCCCTTAGCTTTGCTCTGCCCTATAATCCTGCCGATTATGAGTTTGCTGGTATACAGCCGTTGGGCATGAAGGCGATGGAGAATCTGACGAACGACAGACTTCACACTAATGGGGTCAAGTCTGTATATCCCACATTCGTGAATATCGGAGAACGTGAGGCTCTTGAGGGGGATTGTGCTTTGTTTGTCATCAGATTCAAGGCTCGCAGGAATGTGAAGTTTGACTTGAAGATGTTGGACGGATTCTTGGTAGATAAACAATTAGGTGTATGCAATTTCTAAAACTATGTTACTCATTTGCTTCATTTGTATGCTTTGAGTATCTTTGCGGAGTGAATGAGTAACGTTATAATAATTCTAATTTTAAATTAACTAAATCATGAAGAAAATTGGATTCTTGGTGTTGAGCTTATGCTTTGCATTTAGTGCATGCTCAACGCAAACTGCCACTACTGTGAACACCTCGGAAAAAGGAACGCAGTGGGAATGGAAAAATGGAACTATTGTTGTGCAGACGCCCGAACGTCCTGCAGGACAAAAGAGTGTGTTGGGACTTACTGTTCCCAAGATGGAAGTAGTGCGTGTAGGTTTTGTAGGTTTGGGTATGCGTGGCCCCGGTGCGGTAGAGCGTTTTACTCACATTCCCGGAACTCATATTGTGGCTCTTTGCGACTATGAGGAAAAGCGTGCGGAGAGATGTCAGAAGTATCTTGAAAAAGCATCTCTGCCCAAGGCTGCCGTTTATTCCGGTGCTACCGGCTATGAGGAACTCTGCAAGCGCGATGATATAGACCTCGTTTATGTTGCCGCCGACTGGCTGCATCATTTCTCCGTTGCCAAATGTGCTTTGGAGAATGGCAAGCATGTGGCTATTGAGGTTCCTTCTGCCATGAACTTGCAGGAATGCTGGGATTTGATTAACTTGAGTGAAGCAAATCGCAAACACTGTATGATTCTGGAGAATTGCTGCTATGACTGGTTTGAAATGAATACTTTGAACATGGCTCAACAAGGCGTTTTCGGTGAGGTTATCCGTGCACAGGGTGCTTACATCCACAACTTGGAGCCGTTCTGGGATTACTATTGGAAAAACGGTGAAAACGACAAATTGGGATGGCGTCTGGAGTTCAACATGAGACATCGCGGTGATGTGTATGCTACTCACGGCCTTGGCCCTGTGGCACAAGCACTCGACATCCATCGTGGCGACCGTGTGACTACATTGGTGGCGATGGATACGAAGTCTGTAGTAGGTAAAGCGTTGGTAGAAGAACGTGCCGACTCTGCTTGCAATAATTTCCGCAATGGAGACCATACTACTACTTTGTTGCGTACAGCCAATGGTAAAGTGATTGAGATTCAGCACAATGTAATGACTCCGCAACCTTACAATCGTCTGTATCAGCTTACCGGTACTAAGGGATTTGCCAACAAGTATCCTGTAGAAGGATATGCTTTGGATGCCAACCAGCTTAGTGCTTCGGGTGTACAGCCTAAAGTGGACGATTTGAGCTCGCATGGCTTCCTGCCTGATTCTGAAATGAGAGCTTTGATAGAAAAGTACCAGCACCCCATTCTGAAGAAATACGGTGAGATGGCCAAGGAAGTAGGTGGTCATGGCGGTATGGACTTTATCATGGATAGCCGTATGGTATATTGCTTGCAAAACGGTCTTCCTTTGGATATGGATGTATACGACCTCGCAGAGTGGTGCTGCCTTGCAGAATTGGGCGAGCTTTCTATGGACAATGGTTGTGCAGCTGTGGCATTCCCCGATTTCACCCGTGGTGAATGGAATGTAGTGAAGGGCTACAAGCATGCTTATGCAAGTCTGGAAGAGGAAGCTGCTTCCATGGAAAAGGCGAAAGCATTTACTGCTAAGTTGAAGGAACAGGGAGCTAAGGAATGGGCTGCTGAAAAGAAATAATAAGAAGCAGATAAATTCTTAAAGTACGCACGGGTTACGCGGAAAGTTACGGATGAATTTTATTCTCTGTAGGTTCCGGGTAATCCGTGTTTCTTTTTGTATTCTTGCGTTAATAAATGAACCTCCGAAAATCTTGCTGTTTCTTAAAAAGCATTGTATATTTGTCTTCATACCTGAGATACTTTACTCATGTTGAAGAAACACATAAGGCCATAATTGGGCATTACAGCCGTTTGTCTGTTTGCTGCTTTCCCGATACTGTAGACTGAATACTTGTTTCCTTTAACAAAACAGACTGTTTCAATATGATGAACAAACAGTTCTGATATATTGGAACGATGTGTTACGCTTCTATACTCTTATGCTTCTTATACTCTTCAATCACGTGCTTCCTGCTCTGCAGTATTTGCCAACGATATACCAGGCAAGTGGTAATGAAGTACCCCCCCGTTTGTATCCATAGTGCCTGATACTCGAAAGAGGCTTCATGGAGTGTGGCTCCCATGCTGTTGATGCGTACGTAGCCGTTGATGCCGAAGGTAGAAGGGAAGATGTACGAGAAGTACTTCCAGAAAGCAGGTATGGCAGTTCCCGGCCACGAAATGCCGGAAAGGAACAGCAACGGCACGGAGGTGAACACGAACAGCAGCATGCACGTTTCGCGGTTGCGGATGGCAATAGATGCCGTCATGGCAAAGAAAATACAAGCGGCCAGGTAGGGCAGGGTGAACAGAGTCAGGACACCCGGTATCGCTATTTGGTTGAGGCTGAAAAGCCATGGAACCACGCACAGTATATATACCGATATCAGTGAATATATCATGAAGTAGCTCAGCCCTTTTCCCATCACAATGCGTAGTGTGCCGTTATAATGGCGGTTGATAGGCACCAGGTCTCTGAAACGGTTCTGCTCGCGTGTCGTTCCGGCAGACAAGCCGATGCCGAGCAGAAGGGTTTGCTGGATAATCAATACTAATACAGCCGGAATCAGGAAAGCGGCAAATCCGTTGGTCGGGTTATAGAGGGCGACATCCTCATACTCTATCGGGTAGGCGGTAATCTCGTCTTGGCGGTCGGTGGTATTGGCGCTTCGCTCCACTTTGATGTCTGCGTTCATGGCGAGCGACACGTTGGTGTTGGCAGTCAGCAAAGCTTTGTAATACAGCAGTCCGCTCATGTCGCAGAAGATACTGACCTGCATCTGCTTACCGCGTACAATGTCGCCGCTGAAGCTGGAGGGGATGTAGATAATGCCGTATGCCTTGCGCTCCTTCAGCATCAGTTTGGCTTCTTCCATATCGGCGCAGTAGCTTACGAGGCTCACTTCGGGGCTGGAGTCCACTTTTCGCAGGTATTCGCGGCTCAACGAGGAGCGTGAGTCATCTACTACGACAGTGGGCACTTCGTGGATGGTTTCGTTGGTATAGATGAAAGCATATATCAACGGATAGACCAACGGAACGAGCACGAAGAAGATGAGCACGCCTTGGTCGCGGAAGGTTGTGCCGAATTCCCGTTTCCATATATAGAACAAGTCATGAATGCCTTGTATCACTTTCTGTCTGAAGGTCAGGTCTTTCATTAGGGCATATATTTATAGTAAACCAATGCTCCTTTCAGCCTATGGGCTATGAAGAACGGAAGCATCATGAAAATAAGCAGTGCTACGTAGTTGACCCACGAGTAAATCATGGGGTATCCATTCAGTGCCTGGTCCACATATATCAGGAAATAGTGGCGCAGGGGGAACAGATTGGCCAATGCCTGCAATACGGGGTGCATGCCCATGACGGGGAATGACAATCCACACATGGAGAAAGAGAGTACGCCCCATAGGGAAGCGAAACTGAGTCCCAGACGCAGGGTAGGCAAGGTTCCTATCATCAATATTCCCATGCCTTGCGATGCCAACACTAGGCAAAGGGTGGCAAGCAGCATCGGTAGGATGCCGCTGTTGCAGGGGAAATGGAGGAAACCGTAGAGGTATACATTATATAATATCCCCATCAGGAAGAAGATGGCGGTATGTGGTAGCAGTTTGCCGGCAAGGGAAATCCAAATGGAATTGTTGCCCATGTGCAGCCATTCTCGGGCGGTGCGGTCTTTTATCTCGACTCCGATAGAATAGACGGTTACCATGAAGATAAGCAGCATCAATACACCCGGTGCAAAGGTATTGCATAGATATACGGAGTAGTTCAGCCACGGGTTATTGAGTGGATGCGTATCTATGACGATAGGCTGGAGGAAGGCCATCGCTTGCTCTTCGGTAGCTCCTTTGGCATATAGGGTGGTACGTGCTGCGGCGCCGGATGCCAATTCGCTCATCATCTTCATGTCTTTGAAGAGGAGTGAACCTGCGATGAGCAGGGTATTGTTTGTGTAGAAAGAGAGTTTGGGCTGTCGTCCGGCTTGTGCTTTGGCAGAGGTACCTTCGGGAATGTAGAAGAAACCGTAAATCTCTCCGCGCTGAATGGCGGTACGGGCTTCGTTGATGGTAGGGTAGCGGGCGACGACGGCTGTCTGCTCAAAAGCGTCCAAGTTACGTGTCAGCTGGCGTGAAGTGGCACTCATGTCTTGGTCTACCACACCTACGGGCATGTCCGTAGGAAGCCCGGAGTCCATCAGCGTGGTGAAGAATATGTAGCAGAACAACGGTGCTATCACCATACAGAACAGATAGAGCGGGCGGGAAACAAGACGGCGGCATTCGCGTCTTGCTACATTCCACAAAGCCGTATGTTTCTTATCTTTTTTCATCATCCTCCCCAACAACTCATAACTCCTTTTATTTCTCCAATATCACACTCATTCCCGGACGCAGTCCTTCCACCTTCTCTTGCGGAGCGGCTTTTACTTCGAATGTTTTCAGGTCGAACTGTCCAGTAGTCTTGGTCGCTTTCCAAGCGGCATATGTGCCGAGGTCTTTCATGTAGTACACTTTCAGGCGGATATTCCTGTCGAGGGCAGGGATGAATGCCTCGAATTCGGTATTCATACCCAATCCTTGCAGCAAGTCCTCGCGTACATTGAAGGTTACCCACATATCGTCCAGAATGGCGATGTTCATAATGGGAGCACCCGTGCCCACGAGCTCGCCTATTTTTGGAAATATCTCGGATACCTCACCGGCAGTCTGTGCAATTAGGTAAGTTTCCTTGATGTACGATTCAACTTCGGCCACAGCTCCTTTGGCGCGTTCCACCAAGGCAGCGGCAGCGACTCTGTCTTCGCGTTCCGCACCGTTCTTGGCCATATCATACTGAGCTTTGGCGGCTTTCTCTGTAGCCCGGGCTGCATTGCGTTGGGCGGTAACTTCGTCAAGCTTTTGTGTAGACATCACGCCTTGGTCGTGCAGGTTCTTCACACGCATGTAGGATTTTTCGGCAATCTCCAGTCCGGCCAGTGCCTTTTGCCACATTTCATAGGCAGCTTGTATCTGTTCCCGACGGGCGCCTTTCAGAGCCTTTTCGTTCTGGGCTTGGGCTGCCGATTCGGCGGCGCGTGCTTGTTCCAGTTTGGCCTGCACGTCCGGAGCCTCCAAAATGGCAAGGGTGTCTCCAGCTTGTACGCTTTGTCCGTCTTTTACACGAAATTCCAGAATACGTCCCGGCACTTTGCTCGATACTCGATACTCCGTTACTTCTGCTTGTCCTTGCACAATTTCCGGCCCTTTATGCAACATGAAGAAACCTACAAGGGCAACGATGGCAATCACTCCCGTCAGCGTGAGGAATGCCAACAACATGTTACTGTTTTGTGATTTTGTATCCAACATATTATTTACTATTTGACTATTTACTATTTACGATTTAGGATTGAAGAAACTATCAATTATCAATTATCAATTTCCCTGTTGCCTTTCTCAGATAGATTTCTGTCAGTTTTACGTCAATCTGTGCGTCTATCTTTTCCGATTGGGCAGAAAGCCATGCAGTGTGCGCTTCGAGCACATTGCTGGCAGGTATAACGCCTTCCTCAAAGCCAAGTGTAGCGTATCTCAGGTTCTCGTTGGCTTTTTCCAAGTTCTTTTCGGCCATGGTCAGTTTCTTGGCAGCTTCGTTCACTTGGAAAGCCGACTGGTTGACCTGCAGCTCTATCTTTTCTTTGGCGTCATCCAACTGGTATTGGGCGATGCGTGCTTCCGATTTGGCTGCTTTTATTTTATAGATGCCTTCGCCCCAGTGCCAGATGGGTACCGACACCATAACACCCACATTCCACATCCCCTTGAACTTCTTCTCAAAACTGTTGAAGACGGAAGGGTTGGTTGCCATATAGCTGCCCATTAGTGCTATGGAAGGAAGATATTCCGAACGGGTGACATTTACTTTCTGCTTATAAATCTGCGTGGCAAGTTCCAGGCTGCGCACTTCGGGACGGGTAGCATAAACATTGTTGATATCGATGGCACCGTTTTCCGGAGTAGTGGGAGTCAGGTCTTCCTTCTGTTCGTCTGTGAGCATGACGGGAGTGGAAAGGTCGAGACCACATAATTGGCACAGCAGCATCCGGGCAAGGCTCAGACCATCGGTTACCTTGGTCAGAGTCATTTCGGCTTCATTCACTTTTACTTTGATGGAGAGTCCGTCTGCTTTGGTGGCAACGCCTTCGGCAATCATTTTGCCGACGTCACCGTCGAGCTTCTGCAGTAGTTTTAGATAACCTTCTGCCAGCTTCTTTTTATGGGCAAGGGACACTACCTGCCAATATGCCTGATCTGTACTCAGGATTACTTCCTGCATGCCGGCGTTGTGTTGCTGGCGGGCCAGTTCTTCGGCGTATTTGGTGATTCTGTTGTAGGCACGTATCTTACCGCCCATATATAGGGGTTGGGTCAGCGTCAGGGCACCTCCATACATGTCGCGGGTATCCGTACGGAAGGCGTCAACCAGAGATTGGCCTGCCCCGTTGAGGGCACCCGTCAGGCTTTGTCCCAGAGCCGGCAGTTGGCCGGCTAATTCGGGATGAAGCTGTGCGATGACTTGTGCGGCTTGCATCAATGGTTCGCCGAGGCTTGTGCCCAATCCGGACAAGGCTCCCTTCTGCGCATCACTGAGGATGGACAATTCTTTCTGGTTGCGTATATATCCGCCGGTAGCCGAGATGTTGGGAAGGTAATTGGTGAATGCTGCTTTTTTTTGGTAATGCGCAACATTGATTTTTTCCTGACTAATCAGCAGTTCTTTGTTGTTGGAGATTGCCAATGCACGGCAACTATCCAAACTTAACGCTTCTTGTGCCATTATAGGGAAGGCCAGCCATGCCAACCCTATGAAACTGAAGAGCTTTTTCATAAAGTTTTAACTCATTAACATTTGATGTTCTTATGAAAACAATTCACTTGCCGAAATGTTCGGCAAAGGGCTTTGCAAAGCCATTGAACAATTTTCAATTCTTGTCGATGATGTTTAGTAGCGCGACAATAATTGCATAAGCAACGACACAAATATATCAGCTTCCTTTAATATGGCAAAATAATTTAACCTGTTTTTATGATTGCCGATTAAATTTCTCAGTCCAATTTGAACGATTGCGAACCGATAAGGGTGCCGTTGGCAAAGATGTCCACGCGGTAAGTGCCGGCATAAAGATATTCTTCTACATCCCAATAGACAGTTACAGCTTGTTCCTCTCCATTGTATTCTATATACTTTTTAATAGAATAGGCCAGTTCGCGGTTCTCATAAGGGAATGTATTCTGCGGGTTTTTTGTCAGCACATCGTTGTCTGGTTTGGTGATGCGGACATAGAGGGTACGTTCGCCGGTTTCCGCAGTAATGTTCTTCACGATGGAGAAATTGATTTTGAGCTTCACGATGTCTTTCACCTTCTTGGCCGTCTTGCCTCGTTTGTTGGTGGCTTGGACGAAGATGTTGGTGGCGTCCAGTTGTGCGGCAAGCGTCACGGTCTTGGCCAGGTTCTTCTTTTCTTCGGACAAGTTGCTGATTTGCCGGGAAGCGGCGTTGTACTTCTTGGTGACATCGGCTATGATTTCCTTCTGTTGGGCAGTCAGGCGGTTCAGCGAGTCAATCTGGTTGATGTAGCCTATCATGACTTTGCGGAGAGAGGCCAGTTCCTTCTTCAGACGGCGTATCTCGGTGGCATTGCTGCTCTTCACGGTACGGAGTTCTTCCAATAAGCGTTGGGTCTTCAATTGTTCCTGTTCCAAGAGTACGGACAAGGAGTCGTTGGAGACGCTCAGCTTCAGTTCGTCATATTGCTTGGCGAAGTCTGTATATTGGTTTTCAAGGTCTTCTTTATCCAAGTTGAATTCCATTATCAGCTCTTTGTTGGTTTGCTTTTCGGAAATCAGCAGAATGGTAACTCCTATTAATAATAGTATAAGGAGGCTGCCTGTCGCAATGAGAAGTGTATTTTTCTTAACTGCCATTTTTTTAATGATTAATGGTTAAGTGATTAATGGTTCATGGACGATTGTTTGTACCCTGTTCATGAATCGTCCGCAAAATTAATCATTAATCATTAATCATTGTCCACTAATCATTGTCTAAATGTGTATTTAACTAAAATTATTACGGAAATATTTCTCTAATTACGAAGTTCGCCGTACTTTTGCGTCATCTTTAAAGAACACTTATAAACAAAAAAATTAGAAATTATGTCAAAAGTAACCGTAGTAGGTGCAGGTAACGTAGGTGCTACATGCGCTAATGTGTTAGCCTTTAACGAAGTGGCTGACGAAGTGGTAATGCTGGACGTGAAAGAAGGCGTTTCAGAAGGTAAGGCAATGGATATGATGCAGACTGCTCAACTGCTGGGCTTCGACACCACTATTGTAGGTTGTACCAACGATTATGAGAAGACTGCCAACTCCGACGTTGTAGTGATTACTTCCGGTATTCCCCGTAAGCCGGGCATGACTCGTGAAGAATTGATCGGTGTTAATGCAGGTATCGTTAAGTCGGTTGCACAGAACATCCTGAAATATTCTCCGAATGCTATCCTCGTGGTTATTTCCAATCCGATGGATACCATGACCTATTTGGCACTGAAGTCCTTAGGCTTGCCGAAGAACCGTATCATCGGCATGGGTGGTGCTTTGGACAGTTCCCGTTTCAAATATTTCTTGTCTCAGGCTTTGTGCTGCAACGCCAACGAAGTGGAAGGCATGGTTATCGGTGGTCACGGTGATACTACCATGATTCCGTTGGCTCGTTTGGCTACTTACAAAGGACAGCCGGTAAGCGCACTGCTGAGCGAAGAAAAACTGAACGAAGTGGTAGCTTCTACTATGGTAGGTGGTGCTACGCTGACTAAGTTGCTGGGTACTTCCGCTTGGTATGCTCCGGGTGCGGCAGGCGCATACGTAGTTGAGTCTATCATCCACAACCAGAAGAAGATGATTCCTTGCTCGGTATATCTGGAAGGAGAATACGGCGAATCAGACATCTGTATCGGTGTTCCCGTAATCCTAGGTAAGAACGGTATCGAGAAAATTGTTGAAATGGAACTGACTGCTGACGAAAAAGCTAAATTTGCTGCCAGCGCTGTTGCCGTTCACAAGACAAATGCCGCTCTGAAGGAAGTTGGTGCTCTCTAATTGAGGGTAACTTAAAATGATAAGCAAACCTCACGGTCTCTTCTCGAAAGGAAAAGTCGTGAGGTTTTTTGTATTCTCCAAAAACAAGAATCATTATGAAAAAATTACTATTAGGTATTGCTGCCGCTTGCTTGGCAGGTTTTACTTTTGCACAGGATGTTCCGCTCTGGATGCGTCATAGTGTCATCTCTCCCGATGGGACGACCATTGCTTTTACTTATAAGGGAGACATTTATACGGTGCCGGTTACCGGCGGACGTGCCATGCAGATAACTACCAATCCCGCATATGATACAGATCCGGTATGGAGCCCGGACAGTAAGCAGATTGCTTTTGCTTCGGACCGTATGGGAAGTCTGGACGTCTACATTGTGGCCAAAGACGGAGGCGAACCACGACGGCTGACTACCCACTCGGGAAGCGAAACACCGCTTGCTTTTACAGATGCCGGACATGTCTTGTTCTCTGCGGGCATCATGCCGTCTGCCGAGGCTGTTGTCTTTCCCTCTAACGGGCAGTTCAACCAGGTCTATCGAGTATCAGTGGAGGGAGGGCGCCCGACGATGATTTCGTCCATGCCTATGGAGTGCATCTCCATCAATAAGGAGGGAGCGATGTTGTATCAGGATAAGAAAGGTTACGAGGACTACTGGCGTAAACATCACGTATCGCCCATTGCCCGTGACATCTGGATGTATACTCCGGGGAAAGAACCGCAGTACCGCCAGCTGACCACTTTCGGAGGAGAAGACCGTGAACCAGTTTGGGCTCCTGATGGAAAAACATTCTACTATCTGAGTGAGGAAAACGGCTCTTTCAATATCTACCGACGTACTCCCGGAGATGCGAAGGCCGTGCAGTTGACGCACTATACCAAAAATCCGGTACGCTATCTCAGTGCCGCTACGGACGGAAGGTTGTGCTATGGATTTGATGGTGAGATTTACACCCTGCTTCCCGGTGGAGAAGCGCAAAAGGTGAACATCAGCATTGTTTCCGATAGAAACGACAAGGACATTATCCGCCAGATTAAAAGTAGCGGTGCCACGGAAATGGCAGTGTCTCCGGATGGTAAGGAAGTGGCTTTCGTTTTGCGTGGTGATGTTTACGTCACTTCAGTGGAGTATAAGACTACGAAGCAGATAACGAATACTCCCTATCAGGAACGAACCGTAGACTTTGCTCCCGATGGGCGGACACTGGTTTATGCTTCCGAACGCGACGGGCTTTGGCAACTTTACACTTCGACGATTGTGCGTAAGGATGAAAAGCTGTTTACCTATGCCACAGAGCTGAAGGAAGAACGCCTGACAAACTCGGATGCCGCTTCTTTCCAACCCCAATACAGCCCTGACGGTAAAGAGATTGCTTTTCTCGAAAACCGCAGCGCCATCCGTGTCATCAATTTGAAGACAAAGGATGTGCGTACCGTTATGGATGGGAGGTACCAATACTCTTATTCGGACGGTGACCAGTGGTTCCAGTGGAGTCCGGATAGCAAATGGATTCTCTCTGACTATATCGGTGTGGGCGGATGGAACAACAAAGATGTTGTGCTGCTGAATGCTGATGGTAAGGGTGAAATGGTGAATCTGACCGAAAGCGGATACAACGACGGCAATGCCAAGTGGGTGTTGGGCGGAAAGGCTATGATTTGGACTAGCGACCGCGCGGGTTATCGTAGCCACGGCAGTTGGGGAGCCGAAGACGATACTTATATCATGTTCTTTGATGCTGAAGCATACGACCGTTTCTTAATGAATAAGGAGGAAACCGCTTTGCTTGAGGAAGCGGAAAAGGCGGAGAAGGCGGAAAAGGAAAAAGCTGGAAGGAAAGACGGAAAAGATGCCAAGAAGAAAAAAGAGGATGCCGATAAGGAGAAGGAGGAAAAGGTGGAACCGTTAAAGTTTGACCTTGCCAACCGCTTTGACCGCATTGTACGCTTGACCGTCAATTCCTCGCATATGGCAGATGCCATGCTTTCTGCGAAAGGGGATAAACTTTACTATCTGTCCGTTTTCGAGGATGGGTACGATCTTTGGGAACACAATCTGAAAGAGAACGCTACAAAAATTCTTTTGAAGAAAGTAGGTGCAGGTGCTTTGCAGACTGACAAGAAGGGGAAGAATATCTTCCTTTGTGCCCGCGACAGGATGAAGAAGATAGAGATTGAAGGCAGCAAAATTTCTCCAATTGAATTTGAGGCTTTCTTCGATTACCGTCCTTACGGTGAGCGTGAATATATCTTCGACCACATTTGGCAGCAGGTGGATGATAAATTCTATGTGGCAGACCTGCAGGGAACGGACTGGACCAAATACAAGGAAACTTATAAGCGTTTCTTGCCTTATATCAACAATAACTACGATTTTGCGGAAATGTTGAGTGAGATGCTGGGCGAACTGAATGGTTCTCATACAGGTGCGCGTTATGGCGGTTCGGGTGCTACTTTGCCTACTGCTGCTTTAGGCGTATTCTATGATGATACTTATGCAGGCGACGGATTGAAAATAAAGGAGATCATCCCCCAAAGTCCTCTAACTAAGAAGAAAACAGATGTAAAATCGGGCTGTATCATTGAAAAAGTGGATGGCATTGCCATCTTGGCAGGTACCGATTATTTCCCGTTGTTTGAGGGAAAGGCCGGCCGTAAGGTCGTTCTTGCAGTCTATGATCCGGCTACAGGAAAACGTTTTGAAGAGACTGTGAAGCCGATAACTTATGGTGCGCAGAATGAGCTGCTTTACAAGCGTTGGGTGGAAAATTGCCGTAAGAAAGTGGATGAATATTCCGGAGGTCGCATTGCTTATGTCCATATCAAAGGTATGGATAGCCAGAGTTTCCGTAAAATGTATTCTGATTTGTTGAGTGACCGTAACCGTAAGAAAGAGGCAGTGGTTGTGGATATCCGCCATAACGGTGGTGGATGGCTGCACGACGATGTGGTTACTTTATTGAGTGGAAAGGAGTATGAGCGTTTTGTTCCGCGCGGGCAATACATTGGCAGTGATCCGTTTAACAAATGGCTGAAACCGTCCTGCATGCTGGTATGTGAAGATAATTATAGCAATGCTCATGGCACTCCATTTGTATACAAGACGTTGGGCATCGGTAAATTGGTAGGTACTCCCGTAGCAGGAACCATGACAGCCGTATGGTGGGAACGTCAGATTGACCCGAGTATTGTATTCGGTATTCCTCAAGTAGGATGCATGGATATGCAGGGAAATTATCTTGAGAATCATACTTTACAACCCGATATCTTGATATATAATAAGCCGGAAGAGGCTTTGAAGGGAGAAGATGCTCAATTGAAAGAGGCTGTGGATTGCTTATTGAAGCAGTTGCCGGTGAAAGAGTAAGATTAAAACAGAATATTTATGTAGGAAGTGGAAGGTGTATCCCAATGCACCTTCCACTTTTTTCATAATGTGGCTGCTTAATTATTGTAAAAAAGACTAAGAAACTGTTTAAAAATTACACAATAATTTTGTTAAGCATGATTTTGCAGAAAGCAAGTTGAACCATAGGCTCTGCAGTATCAGCATGGAACTCGTAGTCTATCGTCAGCCTTCTGAAGTTTTCCAGCCATGCGAATGCTCTTTCAA